>CAIWXG010000020.1 GCA_903916555.1 uncultured Bacteroidota bacterium | reverse complement strand
AATAGGGATATGCGGATCCTGCCGATATATAAATTGACAATTACAGCATTATTGCTGCTCACCGGTGGTGTTTTATTTGCCCAAAAAGGCACTGTTGACCAACCGGTTACAACATCAGAGAACGATTTTTATCCACCCTCTGTAAATAAAGACTGGCAACCCTCTTTAACACCCGATGGTGCTTGGGACAGGGTATCTCATAAGAGCAAACCAATACCTTGGCAATGGATACGTGAAGCAGACATCTTATGGAAAAAGCGTGTTTGGCGTGATATAGATACTCGTGAAAAACAAAACGTTGGTTTTCGTTATTCAGGGGATGAAAATACCGGTGGTGGTTGGTTTATAGAGATTCTATTAGACGGATTAAAAAGGGGTAAAATTAAAGCCTATTCTAATATGGATGACCGCTTTACACAAGAGCTATCTAAAGAAGCAGTTATACAAATGGCTGCCGGTAAAGATGATACTTCTAAAGTTTATGACCCAACAACTGATACTTGGTCAATTAAATTGTCTCATACAGATTTTCAACCGGAATTAATTAGTAAATATAGAGTAAAAGAAGATTGGATATTTGACCGCAACCAAGGTAAAATGGTAGTTAGAATTGTTGGTATTGCACCAATGAAAGATATATATGGTGATGATGGACAGTATCGTACAACAACTACCATGTTCTGGATATATTACCCAGATTGTCGTAATTTTTTAGCACAATATGAAGTTGTAAATCCTTTAAATGATTTGGCACGTTATACTTGGGACGAGTTTTTTGAGAGTAGAATATTCACTAGTAAAGTAATAAAAATTAGTAATCCATTCAATAACTCTTTCGAGAATTTAGGTATTTATCCTAATAGAATGGAAGCTTTATATGAAGGTACACGTGTTAATGAGGAGATTTTTAATAAAGAGCATGATATGTGGGTATATTAATGCTATTTAATATATACTATAACCCCGCTTATTGCGGGGTTATTTTTTTAAGTTTATTTTTTTATTTGTTCCATGATGATTGTTGAAAAACCTGACTTGGAAGTATGCCTTTCTCCTGCTTTACTGCATTTATATAATACACATAATACAATAGTTGTAATTATAGATATTTTTAGGGCTACCTCTACTATTACTACTGCACTACATAATGGTGCTACTGCTGTTATTCCTATAGCTTCTGTTACAGATTGTATTGAATTAGGATACTCAATACCTAATAGTATTACTGCCGGTGAAAGAGACGGGAAAATCGTAGAAGGTTTAATGATGGGTAATTCACCTTTTGAATATTCCGAAGAGGTAATAAAAAACAAAACCTTAATATTAACTACTACGAATGGCACTAGATTACTGCACATGGTTCAAAACCCTTATCAGATAGTAATTGGTTCTTTTTTAAATTTGACTGTTGTATGCAATTACTTAATATCACAGAATAAAAAAGTTATTTTAGGTTGTGCTTCTTGGAAAGATAAATTTAATTTGGAAGATACCTTATTTGCAGGTGCAGTAGTAAATAATCTAAGTAACTATTTTAATATTAATTGCGATAGTGCCAGAGCTGCAAGACATCTTTATAATAGTACAGGGGGTGCTAATTTTTTGGAATTTTTAAAAGATAGTTCCCATTATAAACGTTTGTCGGGTTTCGGTTTGTTGAAAGATTTAGAGTATTGTACAACTCCTGATTTGCATCCTGTACTACCTGTTTTAATGGATAATGAGATAAAATTATTGCACTATTCTTAGTTCACTAATAATGATATTAATTTATTTATTTCATTTTTTGTAACAATTTCAGGTTCTGGTAATTCTTCGGTCATAGATTTAATAACAGTATCTGCAATAGCTATTTTATCAAATGGATTAAATGTGATGCTTGGTTTTACTGCATCATAAACATAAGGTAAATCGGAGGCTAAAATTTTCATTCCACTGCTCGCAGCTTCTATCAAAGGCAGTCCAAAGCTTTCCATTATTGAGGGAAATAGTAAGTATTGACATGCATAATATAATTCTTTAGGGTTTACATAAACATGGTTGATAATGTTTGCACCTTTACTATTTAATTCTTTTACTCGTTCTATAAACTGAGGTGCAGTATCATCAATAGTTACATGTAATACGGGTTTGTATCCTTTTTCTAATAAATATTCCCAGGCATTTAATAAGTTGGGATAGTTTTTTTGTGGTGATGGATTACTTATAAATACGAATTCATTTTTTTTTCTTTCTACAAAAGGCTTTTCGTTTCTATATTTTGTGTCGTCATAAAATGGTATCGTTAAAATAGCATCTATTCGTTTTAGTTTTATAGATAACATTTCGGATACCATGTGTGGTGTCTGTACGATATAATAATCTGTATTCTTATTATAGAGCTTAGTGATTAAATATTTTAAATACAATTTATGAAATGCTCTATTAAATTTTCTTTTGGGTGCTTCTAATAGTTTCTGGTTATGAAAGTAAGTATAAGTAGGTATTTTTAACTTAATAGGAGGTGGAGTATTGGCAAAACAAAATACTTTTTTAAATTTTAAATGATTGTTTTTGTAATACTTTATTCTTTCTGTAATTTTATTGGGTATTACTATATAGTTTTTTTTTAATGATTCTGGTATTTTAAATCTGGGGTCTAATAGGAAGAAAAAATCTCCGTGTTCCGGTTGTATAAGTATCGTTTCAATTAAATATTCTAATAATACACTGCCACCACCTTTATTAATAAACATTGCATCTATTAAAATCATCTGTTTTATATTTAATTGTTTATTTATTATCAGCTGCTAATTCTTTATATAAATTCAAATATTGTTCTGAAATTAGTTCGTAATTAAAGCGAGCAGCATTTATGATGCCTTTTGCAACTGTTTCATCATAAAATTCTTTATTTGACAGGGAAAGAATAGCATTTTTAATTTCATCAGGTTTATAAGGGTCAACTAATATTGCTGAGCCCCCTCCTATCTCTTTCATTGCACCTATATTACTTGTTATAACTGGTCTACCAACAGCTTGCGCCTCAATAATTGGCATTCCGAAACCTTCATCTAATGATGCGAAATAGAGTATATCACAATCTATATATTTTTTATAAACCTCTTCATCAGTTAAGCCGTTTGTAATTGTATGAGCTATTGAATAATTATATAATTTTTCTAATTCTATTTCGCCTGGCCAACCTACAATATCTAAATGAAAATTAGTATTTTTTGAGGCTTCAATTAAATTGATTAAATTTTTATTTTTTGCTGCACCCAAGATTAATATTGTGGGATTGGTACGTGGTGTTTCTTTTTTTGAAAATTTAAAAATTGGTTTTACCGGATTATAAATAACTTTTATTCTATTTTCCGGGAAATTATAATAGGTTAGTAGTTTTTCTTTGGTATATTCAGATATTACAGTAACATAGTTTACGCATTTTAAAGGTAGATAATACCAAAAAAATTTATAAATAGTTTTTATGAATTTTGAATGAGGTGAATTTTCATAAAAACCAAAATCATGTATGGTAAGAATTGTTTTTTTTCCTAATAAGCCCATTGCTAAAAACTGCACATCACCTGTAATATGGTTAATATCACTGCTATATTTACGTGAATTTAGAGTGTTTTGAATTCTATATAAATCAGCATTGCAATAAAAATTATTTATTGCAATTTTATTTTTCAAGCAATGCTCAACTAAATGGAATATGCCTTCAATTGAAAAACCTGTTTTACGTGGTTCTCTATAATAAAAGGTTACAGAAAGCATAGTGTATATTATATTTTGGTGTTGCAATGTACTAAAGCTATATTTAGCTTTAGTACATTGCATAATTAAAGCTTATTCTGAGTGTATTTTAAAAAATGTTCTTTTCAATTCCATTTTAGAGAAAGGATTTACTACCATAGGTATTTTTTCTGAAATTGTTTCGCTCGTATCTAATCCGAAAGATTTGGCATCTGAAAGTGAGAAATGTTTTAATAAGAAATAACTGTTAAGAATAAATCCTTCCCTTACTGCAAATTCATTATCTGATGATAGGAATGTTTCTAATATTACAAATTTAAAATCGGCAGCAAGATTATGGCTACTTAAAGAAGGGTAGCGGCTCGTTAAATCAAGTTCTTTATTTGCAACCATTTCTTGTACTACTTTCCTGAACATTAAATTGATTCTGGGTTGTACCCTGAAACCAAGTTTAAACTCTACTCTAATTACTTTATCTTTTTTTATCTCTTCAACCATATATTCCATTGTATAAGGTTCATCCGTTCGTTCTACGTGTACAAACCAGTACATATCTGCTCGTTTGGGTGTATGGCTGAAAATAGAGTAAATAACACGTTCTTCAATATGAAAAGTACTGTCTGCTTTTGTTAAGTAGATAGCATGGGTAGCAAATTTTGGTACGGTCATATCGTTACTCAAATCATCTAACAGCGTAACATAATCTTTCATGTTTACGAAGTTTAGGAATCTATTAGTTATTTTACGAGCACTATACCATACGTACATTGTGAATATTAGTCCAATTTCGAATACTAGGAAGAATAAACGTTTAACTATTTTTACTGCATTAGCTACAAAAAATGAAGTTTCTACTGTAGCAAAGACTATAAGAATTATGATTACTAACCATAACGGTACTTTTTTTACATATCGAAGGAAATAATACATCAGAATGGTAGTCATCAACATTGCAATTGTAATAGAGAAACCGTAAGCAGCAGTCATGTTTTCGGATGTTCTAAAATAAAGAACAACTAATATACAGCCAAAACATAAAATCCAATTGATACTAGGTATATATATTTGCCCTCGTATTGCAGTTGGGAACTTTATTTTTACTTTAGGCCAAAAGTTAAGGCTTATAGCTTCGCTTATAAGTGTAAAAGAGCCGCTTATTAATGCTTGGCTGGCGATAATTGTTGCTGCGGTAGCTACTATTACGGCAGGAAGTAAATACCCATGTGGTACTATTTGGAAAAAAGGATTCGTATTATCATCTAATCTATCTTTATTTTGCATAAGTACCCATGCTCCTTGTCCTAGATAGTTGAGGACTAAAGTAGCTTTTACAAAAATCCAGCTTACTTGTATGTTTTTTCTTCCACAATGTCCTAAATCAGAATATAAGGCTTCGGCACCGGTAGTACATAAGAAAACTGCACCAAGAAGCCAAAATCCTTTAGGGTGAAGAATTAATAGTTTTAAGCCGTAAACAGGATTTAATGCTGCAAAAATTTGTGGGTAATGAATTATTTGATTTACGCCTAAAACTCCCAGCATTAAAAACCAAATGAACATAATTGGCCCAAATGAACCACCAACTATTCCGGTTCCAAAACGTTGAAACAAAAAAAGCAAAACTAAAATTGTAATTACCAAGCCTATTACAAGTTCATTACCAGGTATAAAATGTTTTTCTAATCCCTTTACACCACCTAATCCTTCAATTGCAGACGCTACAGATATAGGGGGCGTAATAATACCATCTGCTAATAAAGTACCGGCACCAATCATTGCTGGAAACATAAGTCTTTTTCCATAACGGCGTACAAGAGCATATAATGAAAAAATACCACCTTCACCTTTATTGTCTGCTTGTAATGTAATTAATATATACTTAAATGTTGTTTGTAAGGTTAGTGTCCAAAAAACACAAGAAATAGCCCCTAAAACTAAATCTGCCCTAGCTGACTCGCCTTCTTTTAAAATTGCCTGAAAAGTATATAGGGGGGATGTGCCTATATCGCCAAAAATAATACCCAGTGTAACTAAAAGCCCCGCGAAGGTAACTTTTTTAAAATGGTTGGAATCCATTGATGTATTGACTTGAAAAATTTTAGCAAATGTAGAACACTTAAAATTCTTAGTATAATCTTCTTAAAATTATTTTAGAGTTTTGTGCATAAATAATTGGTTTATAAGAATTGGATTGTTTACATTTCGTATTATTTATTGTATTTTGTGTTGTATATGCTTAAAAACGAACTTATAGACAGTTTTCTATGTAATAATATTTGTATGTTATTATTTGTTCTAATTCTATAATTAGACCTAAAAAAAACTTTACCTTTACTGCAAATGAATAGACAGTTATTTCAATACCATCCTACAATTGGATATAAATTTATTTCATATTTAAAAACACGTATTCAGCACGAAAACGGTGGTTATTTAGTAAAAACAAATGATTGGGGGTTTCGTTCTGAAATTGAATTCAATAAAGAAAAGAAAAGTGGTACTAAAAGAATATTATTCTTTGGTGATTCATTTACGGCAGGAGACGGAGTATCTAATAAATTCCGTTTTACTGATATTATTGAGCAAGCGATTCCGGGTATTGAAACGTATAATTTTGGTTTGCCCGGTTCAGGTACCGACCAGCAATTTTTACTATATAAAGATTTTGGCAAAGATGTAGAATGCGATTTAATCGTTTTAGTAGTTTTAGTAGAAAATATAAGACGTATAAAATCGCATTATAGATACTATTTTAATGAAGCAGGTGAAAAACAAATTTATCAGAAACCGTATTTTGATTTTAAAGATAACGAATTCCAATTATTTAATACACCTGTGGAATCTCAACCAATGAAAATGGAAGACTTGCCTGCTAATGAACAAGAAAAAGTGGATACAGGCGGTAGGTTTGGAATGGCAAGGAGTATTGTAAACGCATTAGGACTAAAAGAAATAACACAGAAATTTACAAAATATCAACCCGTACCGGAGTTTAATACAGCTACTTCGCCTGAATGGTTAGTATTAAAAGAAATAATAAAATTATGGAGTGAAATAGCGCAAGCTAAATTTTTAGTTGTTCCACTTCCATTATATCAATTTATAGAGGAAACCAGTAGTCCTGATAACTATAAAGCCCGATTTGGAGAATTGAAGAGTGAATTAAACATAGAAATCTTTGACCCTTTAAGCGATTTAATAGCATACACAGCGGAAGAGCGTAGAAATTTTAGGCATAAAACAGATGTGCATCCTACAAATGCCGGACATAAAGCAATTGCTGATAGTTTATCAAAAAAAATTACTGAAATGCTTTAGGTTGCTTATGCATTTTAATAATTTTACTGTTTGTCTGTCCTAAGTATTTAATGTAGTTTTGCTACAATTTATAGATATACATATATTAATTGTAATGTATATTGTGTATTAAAAATAATATTATTGGTTAAATGGCTCAATCTCGTTATATTTTAGGTATTTCTGCATATTACCACGACTCTGCCGCAGCTATTATTAAGGATTCAGAAATAATAGCAGCAGCACAAGAAGAACGTTTTTCAAGAGTAAAACATGACCCACGGTTTCCTGTAAATGCCATAAATTATTGTATTGAAGAAGCTTTTATTGAAGCAAGTGATATAGATGCAGTTGTATTTTACGACCATCCGATATTAACTTATGATAGAATAATAAAGAATTGTGCTACCGTAGGCGAACATAGCTATGATACCTTTAATGCTGCCACAAAATCTATATTAGGAATTAAATTATGGGTAGAAAAGCATGTAAAACAAACAATAGGTACGGTAGGTAAGTTGGGTAAAGTATTATTTGCAGGTCATCATATATCACATGCTGCATCCTCTTTTTATCCCTCACCTTATAATGAATCTGCTATTGTAAGTGTTGATGGGGTAGGCGAGTGGTCAACAACAACAATTGCTCATGGTGTTGATAATAATATTAAATTACTTAAAGAAATAAACTACCCTAATTCATTAGGATTGTTATATAGTGCTTTTACTTTTTACTGTGGTTTTAAAGTGAATTCAGGCGAGTATAAATTAATGGGTTTAGCCCCTTACGGAAAACCAATTTACGTAAAGCATATTTATGACAATCTTATTGATGTAAAGGAAGATGGCTCGTATAGATTAGATATGGATTATTTTGGTTATTTGGACACGAATAAAACAACGAATCAAAAATTTCACGATTTATTTGGTGGAGCACCAAGACAACCCGAATCTGTAATTTCCAGAAAAGAAATGGATATTGCCGCATCCATACAACAAGTTACAGAGGAAATATTTATAAAAATAGCCCGGCATGCTCGTAAAATTACCGGTAGTAGCAATTTGTGTCTTTCGGGAGGGGTAGCACTTAACTGTGTGGCAAATGGGAAACTGCTAAGAGAAAAAATATTTGATAATATTTGGATTCAGCCCGCAGCTGGTGATGCAGGTGGTGCATTAGGTGCCTGTTATGTAGCCAATCATTTATATTATAAAGAAAAGAGAAGTTTGCCTAACGGTAAAAATGATAAACAGCATGGGTCTTATTTAGGACCAAAATATTCGGATACTGAAATAGAAGCATTTCTTGACCGAAATAATTATGTATATAAAAAATATGCCGAAACTGAGAAAAACGAATTGCTTGCAAAAGAAATTGATAAGGGTAAAATAGTTGGTTTTTTTGCCGGTAGAATGGAATTTGGACCTCGTTCGCTTGGTGCAAGGTCTATAATTGGCGACCCACGAAATGCAGAAATGCAATCTAAAATGAATCTGAAAATAAAATATAGAGAATCATTCAGACCTTTTGCACCCGCAGTACTTCGTGAGGATGTAAATAAATATTTTGATTTAGATCAGGATAGTCCGTATATGTTAATTGTAGCACCTGTAAATGAAACTATCCGTAAACAGGTTGATATAGTTACAGAACATAATGCAGATGATATGATTCCGATAATTAACCAAATACGGTCTGAATTGCCTGCAATTACCCACGTGGATTATAGTGCAAGAATACAAACAGTACACAAAGAAACAAATGAGAAGTTCTACAATTTAATTAAGGCATTTAAACAATTAACCGGTTGCAGTGTATTAGTAAATACGTCGTTTAATGTAAGAGGCGAGCCAATCGTTTGCTCTCCTAAAGATGCTTATCTTTGTTTTATGCGTACAGATATTGATATTCTTGTATTAGAAAACTATATTTTATTTAAGGAAGAGCAACCTAAATTTGAAGAAAAAGAAAACTGGCAACAAAAATATGAACTTGACTAATACAATTGATTTAAAAATAAGAAAAATATTTGAAGGTGTAATTCTTACCAATTCTCACGAAAATCATCTTAATATAATTATCAATAAGAATATTGATACATATTATGAGGAACCTCAAAATATACAACAAACCTATTTTTCGTTTATAAACACCGATTCAGTTGAATCATTTGCAGATTATTTAAATGAATTCTGGATGGAAAAAGGTTCTGAAGGTTTTATTTCTATGGTAGATGAAATGAGTGAACTTGCTTTTTTGCTTAGTTCTGATAGTGATACGCAATCTGAAGATGTTTCACAGTTTATTTACACTATGTATTGATTATGGGTAAGAAAGAAAAAATTGCAATATTACTGGATAAGCTTTTTGTTGTAAAATTTTTATTTTATATTACAAAAATATACTATGGAAAGCATATACGAGTTGTAAATTATCATAGCACGCCACCCTTTGAAGCTGATAATTTTGAAGCTCAATTAAAATTTTTTCAAGCAAATTATTCTTCCGTTTCTTATAAAGATTTAGAAGAATTTTACAAAACAGGAAAGTGGACGAAAACAAAGCCCGGATTGATTTTTTCTTTTGACGACGGCTTTAGAGATAACGTAGATGTTGCAGTGCCCTTATTGGAAAAATATGGTTTTAAAGGGTGGTTTTTTATACCTGTAGGTATGATAGATTTAAGCTCGGAAGAACAAAAAGAATTTGTTGGCAAAAACGAAAACAGATACCATGTTGAGTATAAGGATGGAAGATACCTTATGTCGTGGGATGAAATAAAGGGATTATATAATAATCATGTTGTTGGTTGCCATACTTGGTCGCACCACCGCATGAATATAAATGATACCGATGAAGTATTGACTAAAGAAATAACATTATCTAAGCAGCTTATGGAAAATAAGTTGGAAAAGCCGATTTCAATTTTTTGTTGGGCAGGTGGCGAAGAGCGAACTTATACAAAAGCAGCAGCAAAAAAAATTAAAGAAAGTGGATATAAGTTTTCTTTTATAACGAATACTTACCCTGTTAAAAGCGGACAAAGCCCATTACAAATAAATAGAACGAATATAGAAAGCCGAAATTCATTATCTTTAGTTAGATTTCAACTTTCGTTATTGATGGATATTTTTTATATACCAAAAAGAAAAAGAGTGAGTGAAGTATTGACTTTGGAATAATAATTACCTATGGAAGTGGCGCCGATATTACTTTTCATATCCGGGCATTACAAATTCATTAAAATTGTTGTATATTTTATTTGCAAGAAACGTACCTACGGTTTTATGTCCATCATTATTCCAGTGCCCACCATAAGTGTTTGTAGCTTTAAAATAATAGGCATCAATTTTAGTGTTTTTAATATTAAAATCATCAAAAGTATCTGCTAAATTGAAATATTTATAATTTTTAGCTGATATATATTCTTCAATTGCAGGTGTATAGGTTGGTTTATTTCTTAAAACAAATACTACCTGTCCTTTATTGAAAGTAGCAAGAGTATCGTATAATTTCTTAGTAATTCTACTAAGTGCGTCATGCGATGTACTATTGTGATAATCTAGTTCTTTAGGAGAATCAAAAAATTTACCAAAAGTAATTTGCTTAAACCCTTGAATTCTTGTTCTTGCAATAGCTCTATAGAGTAATCTAAAGTATCCTGAATTTTCATAATATTTCAGTATTGGTAGACTTAATAATTTTTTATGTAAATTATATTCAGGTGTACTTTTCCAATTTTCACCCTTTACTAAATTATTTAAAGAATCTAATTTGTAAAAAGTTGATGGGTAACTATTCCCGTCTCCGGAATCATAAATATCTCTTCCTTCGGTAAATAATAAAACTAAATCTATGTCGTATTTTTTTGATAAGTAGTTGTAAAAATAATAAGACATAGTATGAATTGTAGCATTGCCCCTGCCACAATTTAATACTTCTACTTTTCTATTAAGTTTTTTACCTAAAATAGTTTCTATGTATTGTGCAAAGTGGTTTACGCTAAACACATCTATACCTTCTACAAACGAATCGCCCATTAAAAGTATTCTTAATGTTTTTTTGTCTGCTTTTTGGGGGCTATAATCTTCTCTAAATCTGCCGTCATAATTTGTATTTCCAACATATAAACCTTCCACAGATTTAAAATAGCTAATATTCGATCTATTTAATGAGCCATACTCCTCATTGTAATATTTAAGTGTAGCGGCACTGATACGTGTAAATTTTAAGAAATAATCTACACAAAAACTCATAATAAGTGTTGTAAAAATAAATATGATAATATTTTTCATAATGTTTAAAATTGAAAATAAATGAATGGCATCGGTTTTAAAATGGTGTACATATATAGTATTACACCAACCCATAATGGTATTGCAATACCATACTTTATAGCTGGATTAATTTGAGCTAAAAATTCATGATTTTTTGTTTTTAACTCAAAATAATCAATAACCATTATTGCTATAAAATAGGTGAAAAATATACCATACAAATCTAATGATATATTACTTGTTGTATGGTTTATAAATAACCTATTAAGGTATAACATAACTACATCGTTATTTGCAGCTCTAAAAAATAACCATGTAAAGATTACATATGTACAAGTAAGCAAGGTACTAATAATTACATTGAGCCGAGTGGGAAGAAAACTGAATATTTTTTTTCTGAATTTTTTAGTATAAAATTCAAAAGTTAATGCAAAGCCATGTAATAAGCCGAAAATAATAAACTTTGTGCCTGCACCATGCCATAAACCACTAAAAAAGAACGTTATCATTAAAGCCATTGCAATGCCAAAACGTCCCCAATTTCTAAAAGAGATAACTAATGGATTAAATAAATAATCAAAAAACCAAGTTGACAAAGAAATATGCCATCTACGCCAAAATTCAGTTATACTTTTACTAAAAAAAGGTTGATTGAAATTATCTATTAAATCGATACCGAAAAATTTGGCACTACCCCTTGCGATATTGCTATAACCGGCAAAATCTGCATATATCTGAATTGCAAACATTAGCAAAGAAAACAATAGCTCGCTTGATGAATAATATTGAGGGTCGGCAAATATATGGTCAACAAAACGTGCTGCTGTATCGCCAATCAATACTTTTTGAAACATACCGATAGTAATTAATGAGAAACCTATATTGAAATCGTTTTTCAATGGTTTTTTTAATGCAGCCAATTGCGGTAGTATATCTTTTGCCCGCACTATTGGGCCGGCAACCATGTGAGGGAAAATGCCTACAAATAAACAATAGTCAAGAATACTTTTTGTTGGGCTTAATTTCTCTCTATAAATATCTATAGTATATGATAAACTTTGAAATGTATAAAATGAAATACCAACCGGTAGAAGAATATGTAAATGAAGGAAATCAAGATGATTACCAAAAGAAGTCCCGAAACTATCAATAAAAAAGTTGAAATATTTAAAAAAAAGTAAAATACCCAGATTCAATGCTAAGCTAAATACAAGCCATGCTTTTTTTAAAGGCTTTGTTTTAGCTCTAAAAATAAGCAAGCCAAAATAATAATCCATTAAGCTTGACCCAACCAACAATATTAAAAATCGCCAATCCCAATAGCCATAAAAAAAATAGCTTGCGGCAAGCATAAAGATTTTATCTATTTTTTTTGGCAAAAAGTAAAAAATGCTAACTACAAGTATTAGAAAAACTAAGTATAGCGGGGTGTTAAATAGCATAAATGTTTTATGTACTGCTGATTTGTAATATTTGCAAGCATTTATAAATGCTTTTATAGAAAATGATTGATTACAAAGGTACTATTCATTTT
>CAIWXG010000019.1 GCA_903916555.1 uncultured Bacteroidota bacterium | reverse complement strand
GAAGAAAATCTTAGAGAAGGCTTAAAACTGAATTTAGAATTAGAAGGGTATGAAGTAACAGCTACAGACAATGGTTTAGGTGTACTTAAAATGGTTAAAAATGAATATTTCGATTTAATTATTTTAGATATAATGATGCCCGAAATGGATGGGCTTACTGTATGCGAAACAATAAGAATGCAAAGGAACGATGTTCCTATCCTTTTTCTTTCGGCAAGAAATACAGGAAACGATAGAGTAGAGGGGCTAAAAAAAGGAGGCGATGACTATCTTACAAAGCCATTTAATCTGGAAGAGTTATTATTGAGGATTGATAAATTAATAACTAAAAGCAAAAAGATTAAGGAGCCACAAACTAATACAGAAGTGTTTGAATTTGATGGTTGTAAAATAGACTTTGCAGCTCACGAATGCATAGACAAAGAGGGCAAGAACCAAGAATTAAGTAAAAAAGAAGCTGCTTTATTAAAATTACTTATAGAACACGAGGGTGAAGTAGTATCAAGAGAACAAATATTGCAAATAATATGGGGCTATAATGTTTACCCTAATACAAGAACAATTGATAATTTTATACTCAATTTTCGTAAATACTTTGAATCAGATAGCCGCAACCCCAAACATTTTCATTCTATAAGAGGGGTGGGGTATAAATTTACTAAGTGATTTTGTAGTAGGTGTTAAAGGAGAGTTTTGTTTTTTTGCTTCATATTTCAAGTGTTATGTCCTATCAATACGATATTTTTTTAAGTTATAAACGACCGAAACCAGAATCAAAATGGGTAGATGAAACTTTTTATCCTAAATTTGTAGAATATATTTGTGAAGCACTAAATAAAGATGCTGTAATATTTAAAGATACAGATGAGATAAAAACAGGACAGACATGGGATTTGAAAATAAAAAGTGCATTAATACATTCAAAAATAATGGTTTCGGTTTTTTCTGCTGCCTATTTTAGGTCTGAGTGGTGTAAAAAAGAATTCGCATTTATGGATTATAGACAAAAACAATGTGGTTTATCAACTATAGAAAATCCAAATGGTTTAATTGTCCCTATTAAAATATTTGATGGAGAGCATTTCCCTGAATATGCTAATAGATTACAAATTTCGGATTTTAATAAATTTTATAGAGATAGTTTACATCTTACAAATTCACCAGTGTATATAGATTTTCAGGATAGATTAGATATTTTTGTACAAGATGTAGCATTAGCATATAATAATGCTCCCGAGTGGAATGAAGAATGGAAACAACCTGAATGGATAAGCAATGCTTGGGAAGGTATAGAAAAATTAGATGGTTTGAGTGATAAAACAAATCCAAAATTATGAGCCAAATTATAACATTCTATTCTTATAAAGGCGGCGTTGGTCGTACAATGGCTTTGGCAAATGTTTCGGTATTATTAGCCAAGTGGGGTCATAAAATATTGGTAGTTGATTGGGATTTAGAAGCACCCGGACTGGAACATTTCTATAAAGATTATATTGATACTAAAATTACTGAAACGCTACCTGGAGTAATAGATTTTTTACAGTTAAATGAAATAATTAATTGGCAAGATGCAATTATTGAAGTAAAAATTCAAGAATCACAACCAATACATTTAATTTCATCGGGGAGAAGAGATGAATCTTATTTTAATAAAATTAGAGAGTTTAATGTTGTAGATTTTTATAAGCAAGATGGAGGGGATGTAATTGAAAATTTAAGAGACGAATGGCTCGCCAATTATGATTATATTTTAATAGATAGCCGTACAGGTATAACAGAAATTGGTGGTATTTGTACAATACAATTACCTGATACCGTAGTTATGTTATTTACGGCTACTAACCAAGGTTTTGACGGTGTATTGGATATTATTAAACGTGCTGCTATAGCACAACAAAAATTGCAATATGATAGACAAAAATTAGTTTTCTTACCTATACCATCTAAATTTGACAATATTTCTGAGTTTAAATTATCTCAAGATTGGTTAGTTAAATTTGCTAATGATTTAGAACCAACTTACAACGATTGGCTGCCAACAACAATTGATAGAAAAGATTTTTTAGAATTAACTAAAATACCATATAAATCGTATTTTAGTTTTGGTGAAAAATTGCCTGTAATAGAGCAAGGCGTAAACGACCCGGCAGGATTAGGTTATGCCTATGAAAACTTAGCTGTTTTAATTGCAAATAATTTATCCAATGTAGATTTATTAGTAGAAAACAGAGAATTATATATAAGTAAAGTTGATAAGCATTATACTAAAGATATTGAAAAGAAAAAAAATGGCAATGATACAGGCAGAAAGTTAAAGCAGTTGAAACAAAAATTAAATATTAATGAAAATAGCGTACAAATTATAAAAAATAAGGACGCAATTGTTGAATGTATTCAAAAAAGTATTTTACCCTTATTAGAAGCAATTTCTGCTACAACTAACGAGTTTAGCAGTTTATTTAAAAGTAGAAATGAAGAGTTTTTTATATTTGGAGAGCGTGACGCTTTTCTAAATAGTGATAACTATGAGAGGTTTGTAGTACAGTATAATGTAAACCATAAAAATATAGTAGATATTATTCTAAAAGAGTATAATGAAAAAAAAAATTATATATTGAATTCTATTATTTACACTTGTAACTTTAATAGTTTAAGAAAGTCGCAAAATTATTTGAAGATTCCATTTACACTAAAAATTCAATTTTATGAGTTAATATTTGAAGCAGTATTTGCAGAAAATATTATTTTCGATAAACTGTATGATGAAATAATTACAAAAGAAGAAATTGAAACAATTACTCAACAAATTAATACTAAAGTATTAGAACAGATTGAAGCAGTAACAAGAAAGGATTCAATCGATAATAAAAATCAATTAGAATTATAAGAAGAAATTATTTTAAACAATTACCTCTTACGGGTATGCTTTGCCAATCAAGTTAGTATTAACCATAATGGGGCTTATTAATAAGGAGTCGTAAGTAGCGGGTGTTAATGTTATTTTACCACTTCTAAAGCCACGAGATGTATATAAACCTAATGCATTTTGTCCCTTAATATTGGTATAGGTGGGTTCT
>CAIWXG010000018.1 GCA_903916555.1 uncultured Bacteroidota bacterium | reverse complement strand
TCTGCTGTAAGCAAAACAAATCTTAAAAATGCTATTATACAAGTGCAAAGCCAAAGAAGAAATATGGACTTAGCAAATGATGTGCTAGACCTTGCACAAAAAAAGTATAAAGCAGGTGTAGGCAGTAATCTGGAGGTTACACAGGCACAAACAGACCTACTTAGATCGCAAAATAATTATTTCAGTGCATTATTAGACATTATTAATGCCGAGGCTGATTTGAAAAAAGCATTAGGATTATTGAAAAACTAAAATTTAAAATACAAAACATAATAAACAATATAAAATGAAAAAACTAATTTATTTAATAGTACCGGCAATCCTGTTTGCTGCCTGCGGTAGTAAAAACGGTAATAACTCGGAAGACATTATTGAATTAAAGAAACAAAGAGCACAGCTTGATTTAAAAATCAAGAACATGGAAGCCGGTAAAAAAGATACAACAAAGGTTACTCCTGTATCGGTTAGTGTTATGCAGCCAAGTATATTTCATGCTTATGTGGAAGTGCAGAGCCAAATAAGCGGAGACGAAAATATATTGGCAACTACCAAAGCTCCCGGTACTGTAAAAAGCATATTGGTAAAAGCAGGGCAAAAAGTGAATCAAGGACAAGTATTAGCTTTACTTGATGCCTCTATTATAGAACAACAAATAGAAACTGTAATGCCACAGTTAAACTTAACCAAATCTGTTTATGAAAAACAACAAACACTTTGGGCTCAAAACATTGGTACCGAATTACAATTGCTTACCGCAAAAACACAGTACGAAGCTACACAAAAGCAAATTACTGCATTGCAAACACAAAGAGATATGTATAGAATTATAGCACCTATAAGTGGTGTTATAGATGCTGTTAATCTAAAAGTGGGTGATGTTGCACAACCCGGTTTCAATGGTTTTAAAGTAGTTAGTTATAACAAATTGAAAGCAGAAGCCAACTTGGGCGAAAATTATTTAGGCAAAGTAAATCAAGGCGACCCGGTAATATTATTATTACCTGATTTAAACGACAGTATCAAAACAAATTTAAGCTATGTAGCACAAGCTGTTGACCCTTCTTCAAGGTCTTTTGTGGTACAGGTAATGCTGGCTAGCAACACTAAATTGCACCCCAATATGGCTTGTATAATGAAAATCATCAACTACGAAAATGCAAAAGCAATAGTAGTTCCTGTATCTGTAATACAAAAAACAATGCAAGGTGATATGCTTAGCATTGTAGAAGATAATAAAGCAAAAATAATACCTGTAACCGTAGGTAAAAATGCCAACGGAATGGTAGAAATACTTTCAGGCTTAAAAGCAGGCGACCAGGTAATTACAGCAGGTTATGAAGAATTGGATAATGGACAATCAATAAAAATTCAGTAATAATTGTTTAAATGGGAAATTACATACTATGTATAATTACAATACAATAGCTCTTGTATCAACCAAAACATTCTTATTTTCATTATTTTAAAGCATTAAAATGAAAGACGTATTTAAAGAGTTTAAGCCAAGTAGCTGGGCAATAAACAACCGTACCGCTATATATATAATAACCATTATTATTACCCTTACCGGGCTTATGGCATACCTCAATTTGCCTAAAGAACAGTTTCCGGAAATAAAAATTCCGCAAATTATTGTTCAAACGGTTTATCCGGGTACATCGCCGGAGAATATGGAAAACCTTGTTACTAAACCTATTGAAAAACAGGTTAAAAACCTTACAGGTGTTAAAAAAGTTACCAGTAATTCTTTTCAGGATTATTCTGTAGTAATAGTAGAATTTAATACCGACATTAAAATACCTAAAGCAAAACAGGATGTAAAAGATGCTGTTGATAAAGCAAAACAAGATTTACCCAAAAATCTGCCTTTTCAGCCGGAGGTAAAAGATATTGACTTGTCTGAAATACCTATTATGTCTGTAAACATATCGGGTAATTACGACCTTAAACGCTTAAAAATGTATGCCGATAAGGTTAAAGATAATATTGAAGCCTTAAAGCAGATAAAACAAGTAAACAGAGTTGGTGCTCTTGACAGGGAAATACAGATAAATGTAGATATGTATAAAATGCAGGCATCAGGTATTTCTTTCGATGATATTGACAGAGCTGTTGCATCAGAGAACGTTTCTACTACTGCCGGCGAGGTATCTATGAACAACCAAAAGCGGGTTTTAAGTATTAGAAATGAATTTAAAAGTGCTAATCAATTAGCAGAAATAATCGTAAAAAACGCAAAAGGAAATAGTATTTATTTAAAAAATATTGCGGAAGTTGTTGATGGCTATGCAGAACAAAAAAGTTTTGCCCGTCTTGATAATAAAAATGTAATTACCTTAAATGTTATTAAAGCTAAAGGTGCCAATCTTATTGAGGCATCAGACAAGATACAAGACCTTGTGAAGGTAATGCAAAAAAATAATGATATTCCTAAAGACCT
>CAIWXG010000017.1 GCA_903916555.1 uncultured Bacteroidota bacterium | reverse complement strand
TAAGTATGTTTTATAAAGCATTGATTAATAATTATATAAAAGTATAATAAAATAATAATTAGTAATAAAAAAACATATAAAATATAAATATTGATTATAATTGCTATTGAAATAGATTTTTCTTTAAAAAGGTTATGAGAATTCAAGAATAGTTGTAATTTTGCCCACCTATTATATAAGGTAAAGTTAATGTTCAAACTTATAATTGTGCCAGAATCATTAAAACTACTGTTTAGACTTTGTTGTCGAAGCACTTTTGCTTTAATTTTCATATTGCTTTTAAGCGATTCGTCCGCATTTGCGGCTCCGGATGGAAAAACACTTTTCCAGTCCAATTGTGCATCATGCCATAACCCGTTAAAAGCGGCTACCGGTCCTGCACTACAAAATATAGATAAATCATTCGCAAGCAAAGAATGGGGATACAAGTGGATTCATAATTCACAAGCTTTAGTTGCAGCCGGTGATAAGGATGCAGTTGCAATATTCGAAAAATATAATAAAATTGCAATGACATCTTTTCCTCAGTTATCAAACGAGGAAATTGACGCAATTCTTACTTATGTAGATGAGTTTAAAGCACCTGTAGAAGCAAAAACGGAAGTAGATGGTACTGCAAAAGCAGAAGATTATACTTCACTTTATGTATATATTACATTAGCATTATTAGTAATTGTTTTGATTTTATGGAAAGTAAATCAAAGCCTTACTAGAGCTGCAAACGAAAAAGAGGGTATCCAAAATGTGAAGCAAATTCCACTTCGTCGTCATAAAGCAATCATTGCTGTTTCTGCAATATTAATATTTATTATGGCAGGCTATTGGTTAGTAAATGGAGCAGTAAACGAGGGTCGTCAACAAAATTATCAGCCACTTCAACCTATCTATTATTCACATCAGGTACATGCAGGAATCAATCAGGTTAATTGTCTTTATTGCCATGCCGGTGCAGAAAAGAGCCGTCAAGCTATGATACCTTCAACCAATGTGTGTATGAATTGCCATAAGCAAATAAATGCTTATACTGATAATGAGAAACACCCACTTATTACAGCAGAAGGTGTAAAGATTGATGGTACAAAAGAAATTCAAAAATTATATCAATACGCCGGTTGGGACCCTGAAAAGAAACAATATATTTTGAATGATAAGGGGGAGATTGCTACTAAAAGATTAGAGTGGGTTAAAATTCATAATCTACCAGACCATGTTTACTTTAACCACTCACAGCACGTTAAAGTAGGTAAAGTACAATGTCAACGTTGCCATGGACCGGTACAAGAAATGGATGAAGTATATCAATTTGCACCTTTATCTATGAGCTGGTGTATTAATTGCCACCGTCAAACACAAGTACAGTTTCAAAATAATAACTACTATAGTATTTTTGAAAAATACCATAACGAAATTAAAGCAGGGAAACGTTCGGGAGTAAATGTTGCAGAAATAGGCGGTATAGAATGCCAAAAATGCCACTATTAAACTATAACAAATCTATTGCCGAAATTTTAATACTATTGTAACTTAATAATAAAAAATTTAATAAGATTTTTGATTTGATAAAAGGTTAGTTGAAGTAATACAAAAAAAATTGAATTACTAATTACTACTTTAGAACAAGATTTATAATTATGAGTCAAAAACAATATTGGCAGAGCCTTGAAGAACTCAAATATACGGAAGCCGACAAACAATTGGCAGAAAATGAGTTTAAGGAAGAATTGCCGTTTGATTTAAGCGACAATATCTTAGGAGCAACTACTCCTCGCCGCGACTTTTTAAAGTTCCTCGGCTTTAGCACATTAGCTGCTACAGTTGTTGCCGGTTGCGAAATTCCGGTTCGTAAGGCTATACCGTATGCTATTAAGCCCGAAGATATTGTTCCCGGTGTTCCTAACTATTATGCTTCTACTTTTATTGACGGTAATGATTATTGCCCGATAATTATTAAAACTCGCGATGGTAGACCTATTAAAGTAGAGGGTAACGAAAGCTCTCATATTACTTTTGGCGGTACTTCTGCACGTGTACAGGCATCTGTTCTTAATTTATACGATAAAGCACGCAATCGTTTTCCTTCACAAGATGGAAAAGAAACGACTTTCAAAGATATTGATAATAATATACTTGCAGGTTTAGCAGGTAAAGTTGGCTATCTTGTTACAAGTACCATATACAGCCCTACAACTTTAGATTTAATAGAGCAATTCTGTAGAAAGAATTCGAACATTAAACATGTTGTGTATGATGCAATATCTTATTCAGGTATGTTGCAAGCTAACGAGGCTTGTTACGGTAAAAAAGCATTACCTACTTATCATTTCGATAAAGCAAAAACAATTGTAAGTATTGGTGCAGATTTTTTAGGTACTTGGGTTTCTCCGGTAGAATTTGCTAAAGCTTATGCTAAAGGCAGAAGAATAAGTGCAAAAGATTTAAGATTATCAAAACACTATCAAATAGAATCAACCCTTACTACCACAGGTGCAAGTGCTGACGAAAGAGCTACTTGCAGACCATCGGAAGTGGCTATGGTTGTTATGGCACTTTATCATGCTGTTGTAAATGGTGTAGCTACTGCTTTGCCAAGCGAAAAACTAAAAAAATTAGTTTCTAAAGCAGCAAAAGACCTCAGTAATGATGGCTTAGTAGTTTGTGGTAGCAATGATGTTTATGTACAGATAGTAGTAAATGCTATTAATGATAAAATAGGTGCTAATAGAAATACCATCAATTGGAATGTTACTTGCAATACGCATAAAGGTATTGACAAAGACATGGTAGAATTAGTGAAAGAAGTACAAGACGGAAAAGTTGGTGTACTGATGTTTCATGGTGTTAACCCGGTTTACACCTATTTTGATGGTAAAAAATTAGGTGATGCACTTGGAAAAGTCCCTGTTACCGTTTCTTTTGCTGACAGAATGGACGAAACTGCACAAAAATGTAAATTTGTAATACCTGATAATAACTATTTAGAAAGTTGGGGTGATGCAGAACCTAAAAATGGTTTCTTTAGCTTAATGCAACCTGGAATAGCTCCTTTATTTAAAACACGTGCTTTTCAAGATTCATTGTTGATATGGGCAGGTGAAAATATTAAATATGCAGATTATTGGGCAAAATATTGGTTAAATAAATTTGGCAGTAATCAAGAAAGATTTGACTTAGCATTACAAAAAGGTATAATGGAACCTGAAAATGGTTTTATTCCTGCTGGAAATGTTGATTTTAAAGGTGACGTATTAACTGCATTAGATAAACTAAAAGCAATGCAGCCTGAAAAAGGAACTGAAATTGTTGTTTATCAAAAAATGGGTATTGGTAATGGTGGTGCATGGAGTAATAACCCATGGTTATTAGAAATGCCCGACCCAATTACCAGAGCTACATGGGACAACTACTTATGTGTTTCGCCTGCTCGCGGTAAAGAATTAAATGCTGAATTAACGGGTTTCACTGAAGTAAATACAAAAAGACCAATCGTTTCTGTTACTACAAAAAATGGACATACCGAAAAAATGCCGGTTTTGGTTGTACCCGGTATGCATAACGATGTTGTTGCTGTTGCCGTTGGTTTTGGTAGAGATGCTAAAGTAGGTAGAGCTGCTGCAAGCGATGCTACTAAAGGGGGCAAAAATGCGTATCCTTTTATAAAATTATCTGAAACAAATTTTGATTATTCTAACATTGTAACGATTCAAAAAACTAATGAAACTTACGATTTAGCAATAACACAAACACATAATAGTTACGAACATCGTCCTATTGTGCATGAATATTCATTAAAAGAATTCAGTGGCGATACTAAGATATTACTGAAACAAAGAGGTGTTGATATTGCGGAGTTTGCTTCTTTACCTTTCGTAGAAAAAGGAAAAGAAGGTAAAGAGGAAAAAGAAGAAAGAATAATTGGTGAAAATACGGAAGAAAAGTACAGAGAAAACGGCACCCTATACGACAAATACGAAAGTGAAGGACTAAAGTGGGGAATGTCGATAGACATTAATGCTTGTACTGGTTGCGGAGCTTGCGTTGTAGGATGTATGGCTGAAAATAATATTTCAGTTGTGGGTAAAGAGCATGTTTCTCTGGCACACGAAATGCATTGGATACGTATAGATCGTTATTTCAGTGGTAATCCTGAAGATGCAGATTCAATACAAACATTATTCCAACCAATGCTTTGTCAGCATTGCGATAATGCACCATGCGAAAACGTTTGCCCGGTATCAGCAACAAACCACAGTAGTGAAGGTTTAAACCAAATGGCATATAACCGTTGTATTGGTACTAAATATTGTGCAAATAACTGCCCTTATAAAGTACGCCATTTTAACTGGATGGACTTTAACGGAGCTGATTGCTTTGAGGGTAACTTGTTTGAAGATGGTCGCAGAGATGATATCAATGATGATTTAACGAGAATGGTTCTTAATCCTGATGTTACGGTTCGTAGTCGTGGTGTTATGGAAAAATGTTCATTCTGTGTTCAGCGTCTTCAAGAGGCTAAATTAGATGCTAAGAAAGAGGGTACTCCATTAGCTGACGGAAAAGCAAGAACAGCTTGTCAAATGGCTTGCCCTTCTGATGCAATATTATTTGGTAATGTAAACGACAAGAAAAGTAAAATCTATAATCTTCGCAAGAAAGAACAAATGGAGCGTACATTCTATGTTTTAGAGCATATACATACTTTACCAAATATCAATTATCTCGCTAAAATCAGAAATACTGATGAAATAGCAGCTCACGATGAAATAAAAGATATATTTTATACCGACCATATTTAGTATTAAGGTATAAATAAAAAGATTGAATAGTTTAAGATTGTTTATATAGAATATTAATAAAATAAAGAGTACTATTTATTCTAAGTTTTATTATAAAATTTAAAAAATACTAATTACGTGCTATGCATATTAAGTACGAATCATTTATAAGGGAGCCTCTTGTTGAAGGCAATAAGGATTATCATCAGATAAGCGAAGACATTGTTGCACCTATTGAGGGGAAACCTGGTCGGATGTGGTATGTTGGTTTTTTCTTTTCCATTATATTATTGTGCTTCGGAATATTTTCCGTTAGCTGGTCAGTATATTGGGGTTTAGGTACTTGGGGTGTAAACAGAACAATAGGTTGGGGTTGGGATATTACTAACTTCGTTTGGTGGATTGGTATTGGACACGCAGGTACACTTATTTCTGCTATCTTACTATTATTCCGTCAAGGGTGGCGTACAGGTGTTAACCGTGCAGCAGAGGCAATGACCATATTTGCTGTAATGTGTGCCGGTCAATTTCCTATTTGGCACATGGGTCGTGTTTGGGACGGTTTCTTTGTATTACCTTACCCAAATACTCGCGGTCCTTTATGGCCAAACTTCGACTCACCTTTATTATGGGACGTATTTGCGATTTCTACTTACTTTACTGTTTCATTATTGTTTTGGTACTCTGGTCTTATACCTGATTTTGCATTAATACGTGATAGAGCCAAAACCAAATTGCGTAAAATGTTATACGGTGTTGCTTCTTTTGGATGGACTGGTACAGCTAAAAACTGGCAACGTCAAGAAGCATTAGCATTAGTATTAGCAGGTTTATCTACCCCACTTGTACTTTCTGTACACACTATTGTATCTTTCGACTTTGCTACATCTGTAATACCGGGTTGGCATACTACCATTTTCCCTCCTTATTTTGTTGCTGGAGCTGTGTTTTCAGGTTTTGCAATGGTAAATACTTTATTAGTATTAACTCGTAAAATTTTACATTTAGAAGATTATATTACAATAGGTCACTTGGAAGCAATGAATAAAATTATTGTACTTACAGGTTCAATTGTAGGTGTTGCATATCTTACAGAATTATTTATTGCATGGTATAGTCAATCTTGGGGTGAAATGGCTGCCTTCCAATGGCGTATCTTAGGTCCATATTGGTGGAGTTATTGGGCTATGATGACTTGTAACGTGGTTTCTCCTCAATTATTTTGGGTTAAGAAATTACGTAGAAACGTACCTTTTACGTTCGTAATGTCAATTGTAGTTAACATTGGTATGTGGTTCGAGCGTTTCGTAATTATAGTAACTTCAACTTACCGTGATTGGATTCCAGGTAGCTGGTCTTATTATTCTCCACAATGGACAGAAGTTGGCTTCTATTTGGGTACGTTCGGTTTATTTTTTACTTGTTATTTCTTATTTGCAAAGTATTTCCCTGTTATTGCGATTTCTGAAATTAAATTTGTTCTTAAAACTTCAGGAAGGAACTTTAAAGATAAAATGAACCATATTGAGGAAATGAGTGCAGAAAGTTTCTATCATATCGCTGAAGCTTCTCACCATGACGACCATCAGGATGATGCTCATGGACATGAGGAGCACGATACACATCACAAAGAAGAAAAGGCTTTAGTTGATACAATAATGCATCCTTTTAATGATGAGCATCTGATAGAAGGTGCACCTATTGTAGAACATTTATTGTCGCCTATAGTAGAAAATAAAACAGAAAATGTAGCTGATGTTATACAGGAGGTAAAACAGGAAGATACGGTGATAGTTACTCTTCTTGAAGATACTGCAATTATTGAAACAACCAGTGTTGAAGTAAAAGAGGAAACTAATGAAACCGGATTAGTTATTGAGTCTGGCGATGTGAAGGCAGAAGATATAAATGAAGAGGCTGATGAGATTGCTGTTACGGAAACGACTGTTGACGGTGGTGCTGAAGACAGAGATTTACCATCGAATAGCCCTATTGTTGACGATACTGTACCACCTTCTGATATTGAGAAGAAAGGTGATGAAAATGCTGAATAAATAAGCAATAAATATATTAGTAATTGATTAGTTTGAATTTTTGAATATTTAATTAAAATGGCTATAAAAAAATTTGCTGTTGCCACATATCTTGATGAGGAAGTTTTATTTCCTGCTGTCAAAAAAGTACGTCGCAGTGGTTATAAGTTACATGATGTTTATACACCGTTTGCAGTACATGGCTTAGATGTTGCTATTGGGCATAAAGAAACAGACTTGCATATAGCAGGTTTCATTTATGGTTTGTGCGGTACATCTACTGCTGTAGGTTTTATATCTTGGATTTATACTTCCGACTGGCCACAAAATTATGGTGGTAAACCACACTTTGCATTACCGGCTTGGATACCAATTACTTTTGAGCTTACAGTACTTTTTGCTGCTGTAGGCATGGTACTTACTTTTTGCTATTTAAATCAAATAATGCCGGGTGTTAAAAAACATGTTTTCCATCCTCGTCAAAGTGATGATACATTTGTTGTGGCATTAGAATTAAACAGTAAAAGTTCAGAAGAAGAAGCAATAGCTTTTTTAAAGTCAACAGGTGCAACAGAAACTTCAATACAGATTGCAGAAAGTAGCTGGTGGTATGGTAGATGGGATAAAAAAGAAGCTTATGAAACGATGACGCATATATAATTAGTCTTTTGTGGAGCAATAAAAACTCTACATTTAATATAAAATTTGTTTTGAATTATTTTTATTTATGAACAAGATTACAAGCATTTTATTAGTTGGGTTTGTTGTTGTATTTGGTCTTTTGTCTTGCGACTCTGGTAGTTTGCGACGTACACCAGGTCACATTTATGCACCGGATATGACCTATTCTCGTGCTTATGATGCCTATACATCTAACCCTAATTTTAGCGATAGCCTTACCAGTCGTCCACCGGTGTTAGGTACTGTTGCTGTCGGTCATCAATTACCCGACCATTTAGTAGAGGGAGACACAAATGTCTATAAAGCATTTACTACTACTATGAAGTTTAATGATGAAGAATTGAAAGAAGGTGGAAGATTATTTAATATTTATTGCGGTATTTGCCACGGGCAAAATTTAGATGGTAATGGACCTTTGTATAATGGCGGTAATGGTAAATTTGCTGCTGCACCTGCTAATTTTAAAGATGCAAAATATTTACACATGCCGGTTGGTACTATGTATGCTGCTGTAAAATTTGGTAAAAATGCAATGGGTTCTTATGCTAGCCAATTAGACATTAAACAAAGATGGATGGTGATTTCTTATATTAAGAGTTTCCAATCTAAAAATGGTGTTGATGCTTTTACAATGTCTTCTGAAAAAGTAAACGTTGCCATAGTTGACAGTGCTAAAGGTGATGTTATTGCAGTAAAATAGTAATAATTTATATTTTTAGCTATTTTTTGAATATATAAGTTATAATAATAAATATTAATATTAAAAAAAATTAATAAAGTTGAATACAATGAATGATCGTTTTGTAATTCCAGGACGTTTAAAAAATATGAGCCGTGCTTTTATTTCTATCGGTTTACTTACCTTAATAATGGGTATCGTATTTTTTCTTACTAAAAATAGTGATCTTGATAAAACGCGTTTTTGGGCAGTTTTATTACAAGATAGCGTATTCTTTACTATGATTACCGCAGTAAGTATTTTTATTCAAGCAGCGGCAAATCTTGCACATGGTAGCTGGATTGTTGCCTACAGACGGGTACCGGAAGCAATTGGTGCTAATGTATGGGTATTTGGTACTATAGCATCTGTTATTTTATTACTTATTGTTTTTGTTTTCAGGGTTGGTCCGGAGCATGTAAATCCTATATATGAGTGGGTAACACCTGGTAATGATAAAATTTTAAATGGCAAAGTTGCTTTTTTAAATCAAGGAATGTATTTAGGTTTTACCTTAGTAACAGTTGCTTTATGGTCTTTCTTTGGTCGTAAATTTCGTTCTATGTCAATTGCCCAACAATCTGCACCTAAAAACGATACGAAGATATTTTGGAAAGTGTTTAGGTTAAGTGGTCTATTTCTTTTAGTATATGCACTTACTCAAATGAGTACTGCACCTTGGTTATGGATAATGAGTATTCAAGCACATTGGTATTCTACTTTATTTAGCTGGTACACCTTTGCAAGTTCTTTTGTTAGTGGTATGTCTCTTATATTGCTTTGGGTTGTATATTTAAAAAATCAAGGTAATTTAGAATTAGTTACAAAAGAACACATGCATGATTTAGGTAAATTTATGTTTGCCTTCAGTATTTTTTGGACATACCTATGGTTTTCTCAATATATGCTTATTTGGTATGCAAATATTCCGGACGAAACTGTTTATTTCAAATTACGTCAGCAAGGGCCATACAGCATCATATTTTACTCTAATTTTATAATAAACTTCTTTATGCCAATATTAATATTAATGGCACGCCCAAGTAAAAGAAACTACTTTACGGTTACTTTTATGGCTATGATAATTATATTTGGTCATTGGTTAGATTTTTATCAAATGATTATGCCGGGTCCTTTAGGAAGCAATTGGCAAATAGGTTTTTATGAAATAGGTATTTTTATTGGTTTTGCAGGTGTATTAATTTATTGTGTATCAAAAACACTTGCTAAAACAAATTTGATACCTGAAAATAACTTATTACTTAAAGAAACTATGATACATATTAGTTAGTTTTAGTAATAATTTATAAACAGTTTTCATAACAATATTTGTATATTTTATATATTAACAGTAAATTTTTAAGTATATAGTCATGGCAGGATTTATTATTTTTTTATTAGTATTATTAGTGTTTGTTATTATTTACCAAATTGGTAAATCAAGCGAATTAGCGTCCATAATTCGCGGAGAAGAGTATGTGAAATTGAAAACAAACCGCACCATTGCATCTTTGTTTGTTATATTTTTTATCTTAGGTATTTATGGTATTTGGAAATGCAATGAATATTTTAAAGGTATGATGCTACCCATTGCTGCATGCAAAACAGGTGAAAGGTATGATTCTATGTTTATGGTAACCCTTGCTGTTACCGGTGTTGTGTTTTTTGCTACACAAGCTGTATTATTTTGGTTTGCTTTCAAATATCAATCTTCAGAAAAACGTAAGTCTTCTTATTTCTTTTCTCATAGCAATTCATTAGAAGTAATTTGGACTACAATACCTGCTATTGCAATGACTATACTTGTAGCAATAGGTTTAAGAAATTGGTTTGAAGTTACAGCTCCTGCTCCTGCAAATGCAATGGTTGTTGAAATTGTTGGTAAACAATTTAACTGGTTGGTAAGATACCCTGGTAAAGATAATGAGCTGGGTGTAAGAGATTTTAGGAAAATTAATGATGCTAATAATGTATTAGGATTAGATTGGTCTGACCCTCATAATGCAGATGATATTATTTCTGCTACAGGTGAAATGCATTTAGTTGTAAACAGACCTGTAAAGTTATTAATTGGTTCTAGAGATGTGATTCATGATGTAGGTTTACCTCACTTTAGATTAAAAATGGATGCTGTACCTGGCATATCTTCTACATTATCTTTCACACCAACTATTACTACAACAGAAATGAAAACAAAAACAGGTAATCCTGATTTTGTATATGAAATAGCATGTGATCAATTATGCGGTAGTGGACACTATTCAATGAGAGGAACTATTATTGTAGAAACACAAGAAGAATACGATGCTTGGATGGCTAAGCAACCAACTTACTATTCTAATAATAAACCTACAGAAGTGAAACCTGTTGCAGGTATTAGCACTGAGAAGACAGAGCCAAAAGCTACTGAAAAGGCAATGATTAACTAATTTACTTTATAGTTTATTTATTTATAAATAAAAAATTAAAGCTACTTAAAATAGCAAAACAAGTAAGAAAATGAATAACGCAGCAATTACACTTGACGGGTCTCATTTATCACATCCGGCAATTACAAATGAACATCACGCAGAAGAACATCATGCACATGAACACCATGAGCAACATTTTGTTTGGAAATATATCTTTAGTCAGGATCATAAAATGATTTCTAAGCAATTTATTATTACCGGTATTATCTGGGCAATAATAGGTGCTTTATTCTCTGTTTTCTTTCGTTTGCAATTAGGTTTCCCCGATACTTCTTTCCCTATAATGGAAAAAATGTTAGGTGAGTGGGCTAAAGGTGGTAAATTAACTCCTGAATTCTATTATGCACTTGTTACAATGCATGGTACGATACTTGTATTTTTTGTACTTACAGCAGGGCTTAGTGGTACATTTGCTAACCTTTTAATACCTCTACAAATTGGTGCAAGAGACATGGCTTCACCTTTCATGAACATGTTATCTTATTGGTTTTTCTTTCTTTCCAGTATTTTTATGTTAGTTTCTCTTTTTGTAGAAACAGGTCCAGCAAGTGGTGGATGGACAACTTATCCACCATTAAGTGCTTTGAAAGAAGCATCTAAAGGAGCAGGTTTAGGTATGGATTTGTGGTTAATAAGCATGGCATTATTTGTTGTCTCTTCTTTATTAGGCGGTCTTAATTATATATCTACAGTATTAAATATGAGAACTAAAGGTATGACAATGACCCGTATGCCACTTACGGTTTGGGCATTATTATTTACCGCTGTTTTAGGTGTATTATCATTTCCAGTATTATTCTCCGGTTTTGTGCTTTTAATATTTGATAGAAATTTCGGTACGAGTTTCTATTTATCAGAAATATTTATCGGTGGTAAAGCATTATCTCACATTGGTGGTTCTGCTATTTTATATCAGCACTTATTTTGGTTCTTAGGTCATCCGGAAGTTTATATCATTATGTTACCTGGTATGGGTATGGCATCAGAGATTTTATCAATAAACAGTCGCAAACCAATTTTTGGTTACTTCGCAATGATTATTTCTTTGGTGGGTATTACTTTCTTAGCCTTTGTGGTATGGGCACATCACATGTTTGTTACCGGTATGAGTCCTTTTCTAGGTTCTGTGTTCGTATTATTAACTTTATGTATTGCGGTGCCATCAGCTGTAAAAGTGTTTAACTGGCTTACAACACTTTGGAGAGGTAATATACGATATAATGTGCAAATGTGTTTTGCTATAGGGTTTGTATCATTATTTATCTCAGGTGGTTTAACTGGTATCTTCTTAGGTAACTCTGCATTAGATATACACTTACACGATACGTATTTTGTAATAGCTCACTTCCATATTGTAATGGGAGTGTCGGGTATCTTTGGTATGTTTGCCGGTATTTATCATTGGTTCCCAAAAATGTTCGGTAGATTTTTAAATAGTACATTAGGTTACATACATTTTTTTGTAACTATTATTGGTGCTTATCTAATTTTCTGGCCAATGCATTATGAAGGTATTGCAGGTATGCCGCGTAGATATTATGATATATCTTCTTGGCAGTCATTTAAGCAATTTCAACCTATAAATGGCTTTATAAGCATTGTTAGTATTATTGTTTTTGCAGTTCAATTGTTGTTTGTTTTTAATTTCTTCTTCAGTATTTTCCGTGGTCGTAAAATGACAACTAAAAATCCTTGGGGTGCAACTACATTAGAATGGACTACAGATATTCACCCGATACATGGAAATTGGGAAGGTGATATTCCTGAAGTTCATCGTTGGCCTTACGATTACAAAGATGATGGACAAGGCGGAGATTTTATTCCACAAACAGTACCATTACGTCCGGGTGAAGAAAACCATAAATAAGTTATATCAATGTTCTACAATAAGCCATTTTGCTATGCAAAATGGCTTATTGTTTTTTACTAATTTATGATAGTGTATAGTTAAACAATTTTAAATGTTTATAATTAAAGAGTAGTCTTTATTACTTTTGTAGTAGTATGAGGAAGAATTTTCCAATTATTGTAATATTAATTACCCTTTCTGTAGTAGGCATTCTTTTTATTCAACTATCTTGGATAAATAATGCTTTAAAATTAAAGCACGAGGAATTTCAAAGAGAAGTTACCAATGCCTTAAAAGAGACTAAAGAAAAAATTCAAAGTAAATTTATTTATAACACAAAGCTTATTTTTCTGGATGAAGAATCTAAGCAATTTCATCTAAAGAATAATTTTACCATTGAAAGTGGTGGGTTTACAAAAGATGAAATATTTGAAATTATCAACAGAGAATTATCTGCCAATAATATTAAGCTGCCTTTTGAATTTTGTATTACTAATATCTTTAAGAATACTATTTTTCAGTCGGATGGTTTTAAGGTAGGAGATGTGCAGACTGCAAATAAAATTGAATTATCACCGGATGATTCGTATATGTCTCACGAGACTTTATATTTATCTATACATGAGGATAAGAATTTAATTATTCGGGAAATGGCATGGATGATTGCAGCATCTATTGTTTTTACAACTATCATCATTCTTGCATTTGCACTTACGGTTAGAACCTTATTTTCGCAAAAAAAGATTTCAGAAATTAAATCTGATTTTATAAATAATATGACCCATGAGTTAAAAACACCCTTAGCTACAATATCTCTTGCTATTGATGCACTTACAAATGAAAAGGTGATTCATGACACTCTAAAAATTAAGTATTACAGTGCAATGATTAAAGAAGAAAATAAACGAATGAATCAACAGGTGGAGAAAATTTTGCAAGCAGCTAGATTAGAAAAGGAAGAGATCAAACTTAATATTCAACAATTAGATGTACATACAATTATAAATAAAGTATCAGATAATCTTGCTTTACAAATTAAGGATAAAATGGGTACATTAAATCTTAATTTAATTGCTACTAATCCGGTTGTATTTGCCGATGAAGTTCATTTTTCAAACATTATTTTTAATTTATTAGACAATGCAATAAAATATTCTGATAAGACACCTTTAATTGAAGTGGAAACTACATCTTTAAATAATCATACTTTATCTATTAAAATTAAAGACAATGGTATAGGAATGGATAATGAAACACAATCTCAAATTTTCGAGAAATTTTATAGGGCACATACCGGAAATATACATAATGTAAAAGGTTTCGGTTTAGGGTTAAGTTATGTGAAAGCTATTATTGAAGCTCATGATGGTAAAATTAAGGTTGAAAGTACACTTGGCAAGGGTAGTACTTTTACCATTTTATTTCCAACAGATTTAAAGCCAAGTAACTAATTTGAAATTTGCTTTTGTATCTATTTTTACATTATATACATATAAATGATTGATTATCATCTATCTATACTGGTAATGACTCCTATCATATTCCTTTGTGATTTCTGTCATTCAAAAGATAGATTAATCTTCTTTTCTTGCACTATATTTTATTGTGCTTATGAAACAAGCTACTTTTTATGTAAATGGTAAAAAACACAGCATTATGGTTGGTAGCCACGAAATGTTGTCTGATGTAATTAGAAATAAAATTGGTCTTACAGGTACTAAAGAAGGTTGCTCACAAGGTAGTTGTGGTGCATGTACTGTTTTTGTTAATAATGAAGCTGTATTAAGCTGTATTACCCCGGCACTAAGATATGATGGTGCATATATTACAACCATTGAAGGCGTTGCTAATGCAGAGGGATTGCATAGGTTACAAGAAAAATTTGTAGAAAAAGGAGCTATTCAATGTGGTTTTTGTACTCCCGGAATGTTAATTACAGCTTTAGATTTCTTAAATAGCAACCCGAATCCGAGTATTGATGAAATTAAAATGGCACTCTCAGGTAATTTGTGCAGGTGTACAGGATATAAAAAAATTATTGATGCAGTTGCTGAATATGTAAAAGAAACTCAATTTAATAGTAATGGTATTCCTGCAACGATAATACAGTTACATGAGGTTAAACAGAGAAGTGTAGGAATTGGAAGGCCTTATATTGAGGCTACTAAAAAAGCACAAGGTCTTGCAGACTATGCTGATGATTTTCAAATTAAAGATGCCCTGCATGTTAAATTTCTTAGAAGTATTTATCCGCATGCTAAAATTGATAAAATAGAGACCGAAGATGCATTAGGATTATTTGGTGTAAGGTATATTGCTACTGGTAGTGAAATTCCGGTAACTTTCGGAGTATTGCCTATTTCGCAAGATGAAACAGCTATGGCAATTGATAAAACTAGATATATTGGTGAAATTGTTGCTGCTGTTGCTGCAGATACAGAGGAAATTGCAGAAGAAGCTTGTAAACTTATTAAAGTAACGTATTCGCGCATTAAAGAGTTTATTTCTATTGATGATTCCATAAATGATATAGGTAATAATGAAAAAATTCATGAATACGGAAAATTCAATAATAATATTCATAAAAAAGCGGAATTACGTTTTGGTAATCAAGAAGAAGGATTGAAAGAAGCAGATGTTGTAAGTAAAATGTCATTTGGTTTTGAGGGAATCAATCATGGTTTTACAGAACCACATGCTGCAACTGCTTTTTGGGACGAGAACGGTTTAACTATAATTACTGCTACGCAAGTTACACATTATTTGCAACGAGCTTTGGCAAAAACAATGCAAGTACCTTTAAGTAGGGTTCGAGTTATTAAACCTTATGTGGGTGGCGGTTTTGGCGGTAAAGGAGACCCATTTCCACATGAAATTATTATTTCGTATATAGCTAGAAAAGTTCGTAAACCGGTAAGGGTATGCTTGACCAGAGAAGAGGTCTTTTTAACAAACCATGGTAGGCATCCTTCTAAAATGACGATTAGTCTTGGTGCTGATAAGCATGGTTATTTAAAAGTGTTAGATGCAGATATAAAAATTGATGGCGGTGCTTATGGTAGTTTTGGCGTTGTTACTTCCTATTATAACGGTGTATTATTACAGGCGCCCTATAAATTAGATAATTTTGGATTTAAAACAGTTAGAGTTTATACGAATAAACCACAGTGTGGTGCAATGAGAGGGCATGGTGCTGTAAATTCAAGATTTGCAGTTGAATCTTTAATTGATGATATTGCTGCAAAGATAAATATGGACCCAGTAGAATTAAGAATGAAAAATTTTCTTGATTCAAATACTTTAACAGTAGGTCATTACAGAATTACATCTAACGGCAGCAGAGAATCTATACAAAAAGTTGCAGAACAATCTGATTGGATAAATAAGCATGGCCAATTAGAATATGGACATGGATTAGGAGTAGGTTGCGGTTTTTTTATTAGTGGTAGTGCATTACCAATTATCTGGAATGAATTACCACAATCTACGGTACATCTAAAAGTAGATTTTGATGGTCGCGTATTAGTAACATCCGGTGCTAATGATATAGGGCAGGGAAGTGATACTATGCTTGCAATAATTGTGGCAGAAGTTTTAGGTATAAACATGGATAAAATATTTGTTTTGGCAGCAGATACTTTATTGACTCCGGTAGATTTAGGCAGCTACTCGAGCAGAGTAACTTTTATGGCAGGAAACGCTGCTAAAAATGCTGCAGAGAATTTGAAAATAGAAATTGCAAATGCTATATCTATTAAAACAAATGTAGCTGCTAATGAGCTTAATTTCTCTGATGATAGAATTTACAGTAATGATAAAGGTGTAGATTTAACTTGGTTGGAGGCAATAGATATTGTTACTGCAAACAGAGGTGCCGTGAGCGTTAGCGGTAAATATATTTCACCGAAACTAGGCGGTGATTTTAAAGGTGCAGGTGCAGGTTTAAGTCCTTCTTATTCTTTTGGCGCATGTGTGGCAGAAGTAAAAGTGGATGTAAAAACAGGACATGTTAAGATATTGAATGTATGGGGGGCGCATGATTGCGGTAAGGCACTCAATCCATTAGCTGTTGAAGGTCAATTAGAAGGTTCCTGGCACATGGGTATTGGGCAAGCAATGAGCGAAGAAATGAAATACTATAATGGTTTATTGGTAAATAATAATTTTCTTGATTATAAAATACCTACATCGCTTGATACGCCCAATATACATAGTAATATTATTGAAACTATAGACCCTGAAGGACCTTTCGGTGCTAAAGAATGTGGTGAGGGGGCTTTGCACCCGGTACTACCCGCAATAGCAAATGCTATATATGATGCTGTAGGTATTAGAATTACTAATTTACCTATTAAATCGGAAGATGTGTTAGAATTGATTAAACAGAAGGAAGCAATAAAACATTAAAAAGATTTTATGTTATGATAGCTGAAAAAAAATATTTAAAGCCAAATACAATTTCCGAAGCAATAAAACAGGCTAGCGAATTTATTGATGATTTCTGTTATGTTGCAGGAGGTACTGATGTACTTGTAAATAAATTTCAAGGAAATAAAGATAGTTCTTGTCTTATAGATATTAGTTATATACATGAATTAAAAAAAGTTAGTATTGAAAAAGATAAATTAAAAATTGGTGCTTTAACTACATTAGATAGTCTGAAACAACATGATATTATTGAAGAACGATTTCCGGCATTATTAATTGCTGCACAAGATGTTGCATCACCAATGCTACGAAAAACAGCTACTATTGGCGGTAATGTGCTTTGCGAGAACCGATGTTCATTCTATAATCAAAGTGAGTGGTGGAGGGAGTCAATAGGTTATTGCCTAAAATGTGACGGTGATATTTGTATTGCTACAGGCGGTAAAAAAGCATGTTTTTCTAAATTTGTATCTGATACTGCCCCTGTGCTAATTAGTTTAGGTGCTGAAATAGAGTTACTGGATATTAATGGCGCAAAAACGGTTAAATTAGAATCTATATATACAGGTGATGGCATAAAACCTAGAAATATACCCGAAACTGCTATACTTAAAAATATAATTTTACCATTAGATATAGAATATAAGGTTATTTTTAAGAAATTGCGACCAAGGCAAGCTGTTGATTTCACATCTTTAACTACGGCAGTTTCTTTATGCAATAAGGGTTCGCTAAGACTTGTTGTTGGTGGTTGCGACCCCAAACCAGTTGTTGTAGACGGTTCTATAGATGGTAATTTAGAAGAATATATAAAGAAAGCATTGGCAAAATCAAGAGTTGTAGATAATGATTACTACACTCGCAAATATAGACGAGATATGATGAAGCTATTTTTAGAAGAAAGTATTAATGAGTTGTTAAAGGAAAGTTGATTCCAATTTTTTATAATTGCAATCAACTTTAAAATATCGTAACTATTTAGGTCTCTATAATAATATCATACCCGCTTGTACGAGCATGCCTTCAGGATTTTATAAAAGAAATTAGCTTTTTAATTAGCATACCTGGTTAATAATACAATTTACACCTTATGGCATTAAAATGTCTTTCTTTGTACCAATTTTGGTAATAGGAAATTTTAACCAGCCACTGCCGCCGGTTTTAAAGAATAATGTGTTTTTTATGTTGTTTCTTACTTCTTTTGGCACAGCAAATCTGCCACCGCTAACAGGGGTTAAAGCCAAAGTATCTCCTTTATTCACCTTATCGTTAGTTATCATTTCTTCCATGTATTCTAAACCTGCGGGAATATTCCTTTTATTTGCTTGATTCAATTTGTGAGCTTTTGTCATTTTACAAGTAAGCCAACCATTTTCGCCTCTCCAGAAAAAAGTTTCAGGGTATTGAGTGCCTTCCCAAATAATTATAAAATGAGTATCTGTACTGGTAGGCGACTCCTTTATTCCCGGTAATGTACGCTGTGTAAAGGCTTCAATTAATTTTATATAGCTTTTTTTAGCTTTTTTTTCGGTATTACGTATTTGAGCTTCTGTACTTAATACACTAGAAAGTGCTATAAAAATGAATAATAATTTCTGTTTCATAAATGTAAAATTAGATAAAATATTTAATTGGTGTGTTACAAATATCAACGTTTATAAATCTAATAAACTGTTTTAAAAGACAAAATTGTATTTATTAAAGAATAAAATTATGTATATCCAACTTTATTTAATGTTAAATTACCCTAAATAAGAAGCTGTCTGCCTATATTGTTGCTCTGCTTGCCTAAACATGCTAAAATATAATGCTAAATAAGTTACTTTTGTAGCTAATTTTTTCCCTTACATGGATCGTAATCAAATAACAGGTTTTTCACTACTAGCAATTTTAGTAGTTATTTATTTATTGTATAACCAACACGAACAAAAAACATATCTTGAAAGTAAAAGAATAACAGACTCTACCGCAAGGGCAAGAAACCCAAGACCTATTGTGGACAGTAGCTATAAAACAGTTGGTAATCAACCGGTTGTAGTAGATTCTATTACAGAGGCATTGCGTAAACTACAGCCTGCAAGTTATTATGGTATTGCTGATACGAATATTGTTCTTGAAAATAAAAAACTAAGCTTAAAGTTTTCTACAAAAGGTGCCTACCCAACCGCTGCTTATATTAAAAATTATAAAACTTATCGTGATTTCAATTCAGATAAAAGCACTGAAAACACGCTTTGTTTATTTAAAGGCAGTGCTAACAGATTGAGTGCCTTACTGCCGATAGATAATAGTAAATCTACTGCCGATTTATATTTTGTGCCTACAAAAAGAACAGAACCCAATGGAGATGAAACCATTGATTTTAGTGCAGACTTAGCCGGTGGAAGAAAAGTAGATATTATATATACATTACCTGCCAATGATTTTATGATGCGTTGCAATATTGTATTAACCGGGCTTAACGGCACTGTATTACCTGTAAGCTGGCAAACATCCTTACTTACTACAGAAAAAGATATAACAAACGAACGACTAAACACTCAAATATATTATAAATTTAAAGATGAAGACCAGGATTATTTTACTGTAAAAGCGGAAGAGCAATCTAAACAGAAAAACGACCCTGTTTTATGGTATGGTTTCCGCAAGCAATACTTTAGCATGGCTATGGTGGCTGATGATGGACTGAATAAAATGGATGCCCGCTTTGGCTATAAAGCTGACGACAGTAATGTGGTGGCAAAAAACGATATGATGTTCCAAATGAACTTAAAACCGGGTAAAGAACAAGTTGTCTCTTTACGTTGGTTTATTGGCCCTAACGATTACAATACACTTAACTCTTATAAGATAGGCATGGAATCGATGGTTCCTCTTGGCTTTGGTATGTTTGCATTTGTAAAATATGTAAATAGATTTGCTTTAATACCTTTCTTTTACTTCTTAAGTAGTTTTATAACTAATTATGCCCTTATAATTGTTTTAATGACAGTTGTAATTAGATTAATACTTTCCTTTTTTACCTATAAAAGCTATTTGTCTTCAGCCAAAATGAGGGTATTAAAACCTGAATTAGATGAAATAAAAGCTAAATGTGGCGATGATACTCAGAAATTTAGCATGGAGCAAATGAAATTGTATAAAGCCGCAGGTGTAAATCCGTTAGGTGGTTGCTTACCAATGCTTATACAATTACCTATACTACTTTCTATGTATTATATGTTTCCATCGTTTATAGAGTTTAGACAAAAGAGCTTTTTATGGGCAAAAGACCTTTCTACCTACGACAGTATTCTTGATTTCCATTTTACAGTTCCTTTTTATGGCGACCATATCAGTTTGTTTACTTTAATGATGACCGCAACGAGTTTATTCCTTGCCATCTATAACCGTAACATGACCCCACAACAAAACGACCCTAACATGGCTATGATGAAATATATGCCTTATATATTTCCTATTATATTAATGGGTATGTTTAATAAAATGGCAGCCGCACTTACTTTTTACTATACATTCAGTAACTTGCTTAGCATACTACAGCAGTTTGTGATACAAAAATACTTTATTAACGAAAAAGCCATTCACGCCCAATTGCAAGAGAACAAGAGCAAGCCAACCGTACAATCTAAATGGCAACAAAAGCTGGAAGAAATGCAGAAAATACAACAAAATCAAAAAGGTATTCCTGCTAAGAATACTAAGAAATAGATTTAATTTTATTTACAAATGTAAAAGGTCAATTTCCTAATTTTGGAAATTGACCTTTTGTGTATTATTTGGTTAAATTGTTTTATTCAACTATGTGAATTATCATAGGTGAAAGATGTCTAATTGTACCATCTATTGTAAATGATATTTTAAGCCCATAAAATATAACAACATCATCTTTTTCTAGTTTCTTAAAAAAAGTAATTAATTTTATATTTAATATATCTCTTTTTCCTGATTTGTTGAATATTGCAAGATTATTTACCTAATTATCTGCCATTTGCTTTTTTAAATGAAATTAAATACCTAAATATATTTGTTACTTTAATTTTTAAAATCTGTTTACCAGTTGTAGCTTGCCTTACACTATATTCGAAATATGCAAAATAAAGCAATAGCACCAAAATACATGCTAATACCAATTGGATATCAAAATGCTTCATACCCTCGCATAGCCCTATGCTATCATATTAAGCCCATCAGGGCTGTCTGATATAAAATATTCATCACACTTTTTAATGTCAAAAAATGGTATAATATAAACAAAAATAAACCCACATATTATTTCTGTGCAATTTGAGTAATTACTTCTTTGTTTTGGGTGTAATATTAGAAAGGTAAAAAGGGGCGTGAATGACAAATAAGAAATAAGTGCATGAAAATTATTACTTTTTCTTTTCCAATCAATCAATTAATAAATTAAGGAAATAATTTTCTTCTTTAGAAATTACACCATCTGCAATTGCTAATTTTATTGCAATTCGTATCATGTTAGTACGTTCTGCTTCTGTGGCATCGTCATAATAATCATTCATTGCTTTAATAAAATGTTTTTCCCATTCATCGGATTTAAGATTGCTTATTTTTTCCATTTCTTTGTCTAGATTTACAAAGAAAGGAAATTCATAACTTATATATTCTTGTATTATTTCGTCTTCAAGGGCACTTGTTTCAAAATCAATTACAGATAATATCATTAATAAATGATAGCCGGCAATTGATTTATTCATCCTGTTATTAGGCATAGTAATTTTTATGTATCAGTAGTGTAGAAGTTAAAATTAATATTAAAGTTTAAAAAAATAAATTAACTGTGTGTAGCTAAAAGCAGGTCTAAATCTGTATATTTTAAATTAAATCTTTTAGCTATTGGTGCACTTGTTACACGGCCTTTATAAACATAAACACCTTTTCTAATACCACTTTTTTCTGTAATAATTTCTTCAACTCCACCCATTTCTGTACATTGTTGCAATAGCGGCATTAATACATTACTTATAGCCCTGGAAGCGGTTCTGGAAACTGCAGATGCAATATTGGGTACGCAATAATGTATTACATCATAAACCTTATATATGGGTTTCTCGTGCGATGTGATACGTGATGTTTCAAAACAACCACCTCTATCTATACTTACATCTATAATTACAGACCCAGCTTTCATGTTGCTTACCATTTGCTGAGTTACAACCATGGGTGTTATACCGTTTATGGGTTTTAATGCACCAACTGCCACATCGCAATTTTGTAATTCTTCGGCAAGTGTAACAGGTTCTAAAACAGAAGTAAAACAACGCCTTCCTATATTATTTTGCAGTCGCATAAGCCTATATATAGAATTGTCGAAAACCTTAACGGAGGCACCTAAGCCAAATGCCGCTCTGGCAGCAGATTCGCCTACAACACCGGCACCTAAAATTAATACTCTTGTGGGTGGTACGCCTGATATACCGCCCAATAATACACCTTTCCCGTTGTCGGTATTGCCTAAATACCTTGCTGCAATTAGTATGCTGTAATTGCCTGCTATTTCGCTCATAGACCGTACAATGGGCAGTGTACCCACATCGTCTCGTATAGATTCGAAGGCGATGGCTATAATTCTTTTTGCTAATAGCTGTTCTAAGATTTCTGCTTTTAACATTGGCAAATGAATAGGTGAAAAGACAACCTGATTAGGCTGTAGGAGTAATGCTTCTTCGTTTGAAATGGGGGCAGATTTAATAATAGTGGTAGCTTTATATACCTCTGCTTTGTCATATACAATTTTTGCACCGGCTTCGTTATAATCAGAATCGAAATAAAAAGACCCTTCACCGGCACCATGTTCTACGGCAACCTGATGACCATTATTAACTAAAACAGCAACAGCCTCTGGAGTTAATGCAATTCTATTTTCCTGAAAAGAGGTTTCTTTAGGAATACCAATAAAAAGCTGTTTTCTCTTTTGTTCTACCTGTAATGTTTCTTCTAATGGCACATAAGAAAAAGATGGAGATATGTATGGTTTCTTAGTCATTTAAGCTAAAAATTGATAAATTAAGGACAAGATACGATTTTTAATGCCAATAAAAAAAACAATAACATTTATAAAAAAATAGGTGTTTGTTGCTATCTTACTTGTTAATTATATTATTATAGGGTTGTATAAGATTAGAATAGAAATATTCTACAATTACTTTATAGTTTTATCTTTGGTGTTTAATTTTATTAAAAAATGTTAAACTATTATCTTTTTAATAAGCCGTATCAAGTACTTTCTCAATTTACTAAAGAGGGCAACAAACAAACATTAGCAGATTATTTCCCTAATGTACCTAAAGATGTTTATCCGGTAGGGAGGTTAGATTATGATAGCGAAGGTTTGTTGCTTTTAACGAACGACAAACCACTTACAAATCAATTATTGAATCCGTTTTTTGCTCACCCACGCACCTATTGGGTACAAGTAGAGGGCGATATAACCCAAGAAGCAGTTAAGGAATTAGAAAAAGGCGTATTTATTGCTGTAGATGGTAAAAAATATAAAACCAAAGGAGCAAAAGCAAAAATAATTACAGATGAAGTTACGATACCGGCACGCAATCCGCCTATTAGATACCGCAAAATTGTACCCGATTCCTGGTTGTCTTTAACACTAATTGAGGGTAAAAACAGACAAGTAAGAAAAATGACTGCTGCTGTTGGCTTTCCTACTTTAAGACTTATAAGATATGCTATTGGTAGCCTAAATTTAAACAATATTACTGTAGGTAACTATTTAGAGATAGATGAAAAGATGAAAGATTTGCTTTTAAATTGATTATTTATAGCACAAATTATTTATAACAATCAAATTTATGTATGTTATCAAATTGAATTGTTTGCAGATAATATACTTTACAACTTGTAATTGGTTACTTTTGCAGTGTACTACATCTTTTTAATACATGTTCAACTTAGTATTATTTGGCCCTCCCGGTAGTGGCAAAGGCACACAATCTGAAAATATTGTTTCTATATATAAATTAGAACACATATCAACCGGTGATTTATTACGGAATGAAGTAAAAAATCAAACTCCGCTTGGCGTGGAAGCAAAAAAATACATGGACCAAGGCCTACTTGTTCCCGATGAGGTTGTAATAGGAATGATAAGCAGTAAAATAGATGAAAATGCAGATGCTAGAGGGTTTATTTTCGATGGTTTTCCCCGTACCGAAGCACAGGCTGAAGCATTAGATAAATTATTAGAATTTAAAAACACAAAGATAAATCTAGTATTATCGCTTATTGTATCAGAACCCGATTTAATTAATCGACTTATTAGCAGAGGCGAAACATCGGGAAGAAGTGATGATACGGAAGAAGTGGTAATAAAAAGAATTAAAGAATATCATTCTAAAACTGCCCCTGTAGCCAATTATTATAAAGAACACGGCAAACTGGAAGATGTGAATGGTAATCATTCTATAAATGAGACATTTAAATTATTAAGCAACCAAATAAATAAATACCTGTTACCGGCATAGTGGAGAAAGGCAATTTTGTAGACCATATACGTATTTTTTGCCATTCAGGAAAGGGTGGTGCGGGCAGTGCACATTTTATGCGCACAAAATTTAATGCCATGGCAGGTCCCGATGGTGGTAATGGCGGTCGTGGTGGTCATATTATTCTTAAAGGCAATGTGCAGCTATGGACTTTACTACACATGCGTTATTATAAAAACGTGATAGCCGTTGACGGCGAAAATGGTTATAAGAACAATAGCAGTGGGCATGAGGGTAAAGATATAATATTAGAAGTACCATTGGGCACTGTGGCAAGAGATGAAGAAACAGGCGAGATAGAAGCTGAAATAATGGAAGATGGGCAGGAAGTAATCTGGGTACCCGGAGGACGTGGCGGCTTAGGTAATGCTAATTTTGCCACATCAACCAATCAGGCACCAGAGTATGCACAACCCGGTGAAATGGGTAGTGAAGGTTGGAAAACACTTGAGTTGAAAATCCTTGCCGATGTAGGTCTCGTAGGCTTCCCGAATGCAGGAAAATCTACACTGCTCTCTGTGGTTAGTGCCGCAAAGCCCAAAATAGCCAATTATGCGTTTACTACCGTAATACCACAATTAGGTATTGTTTCTTATAGAGATAATAAATCTTTCTGTATGGCAGATTTGCCTGGTATTATAGAAGGTGCTGCCGAAGGAAAAGGATTAGGACATCGCTTTTTAAGACATATAGAACGCAATTCCGTATTGTTATTTTTAATACCTGCCGACAGCCCCGACCATACCAAAGAGTTTACTATTCTTATAAATGAGTTGGAACTATATAACCCTGAATTGCTGCATAAAAAAATGTTGATAGCCATAAGCAAAAGTGATATGCTTGATGAGGAGCTAAAACTGGCTATTGAAGAAACATTACCCAAAACAATACCGCATCTATTTATTTCTTCAGTTTTGCAACAAGGCATAAATGAATTAAAAGATATGCTATGGCAAGCCTTGAATGCGGTAGAATAGATATATTTATTTGTAAATATATGCAATATTAGCTTGTTTTAATCCTAATATTCTTACTCATCATTATTTTATAACTAATTGTACGGGCTTGCAAAATAAAAAGTAAATATTCCCTTTTCAAAAGCCCGAGGGGATGATATTATGGAGAATGAATTGTTACAATTATTTAGGTATTTAATTTCATTTAAAAAAGCAAATGGCAGATAATTAGGTAAATTATATTAGCAGTATTTTTCTTTATAGGTTACTTTGGCGTATTTTGATAATAAAAAACAAGCTTGGCATGATAATATGGTAAATATAATAGTTGTGGTTGCTTAATAAATTTTTAGCAGAATACTAATTTATATTTATTTGTGAAAAAACAAATAACCAACTACTATTGCCCCCAGTAAACCCATAAAATCGGCAATAAGACCGCAAACCAATGCATGGCGTGTATTTTTTATTTGTACACTTCCAAAATAAACAGCCAATACATAAAAAGTGGTTTCTGTAGAACCTTGTATTATTGCAGCTAATTTACCTTGAAAAGAGGCTACCCCATATTGTGGATTTCTCATAATATCTACCATAAGCCCTCTTGCTCCGCTACCACTAAGTGGTTTCATTAATGCCACAGGTAATGCAGGTACAAAATCTGTATTTAAACCACATAAAGAAACCACTTTAGCTATAGCCGCCAAAATATAATCTAAACAACCCGATGACCTGAAAATACTTATTGCTAATAGCATAGCCACTAAATAAGGTATTATTTTAGTTGCAACGGTAAAGCCCTCTTTTGCTCCTTCAATAAAATGCTCATATACATTGTGTTTTTTAATTAAGCCAGCAATAATAAATAATAAGATTATAGATAGTATTACACCGCTGCCTATTGCACCTATTGTTTTATTAATTTGGTCGGCAGGCAATCGCATAAGATAATATTGCAATAAGCCTATTAAGCAACAAAAACCACCTATAAATAATAAAACGGGAAGTTTAAATATATTTATACGTTGGTAGATAGAAACTATAATGATACCCGAAATAAAGGCTATAAAAGTAGCTATAAGAGTAGGAAGAAAAATATCTGCAGCATTAAAATTAGGAATATGTTGCTCTAAAGCAATTGTTTGTCTTATAGCAATTACTGATGTTGGTATTAGTGTTATGCCTGCAGTATTAAGCACCAAAAACATTATTTGTGCATCGCTTGCTGTTTCTTTATTAGGGTTTATTTCCTGCAAGTCGTTCATTGCTTTTAGCCCTAATGGTGTAGCTGCATTATCCAAACCTAACATATTGGCAGATAAATTCATCATTACATTACCATAAGCGGGGCTGTTTTTTGGCAGTCCTTTAAATAAAATACTAAATAATGGTGCTACTGCTCTCGAAAATAGACTTATAACGCCTGCTCGCTCGCCAATTTTCATTATACCTAACCACAAAGACATGATACCGGTGAGCCCAATTGATATTTCAAAACCATTTTTTGCTGCATCAAAAAGAGCAGTAAGCATTTCTGACAGCAAACCGGATTGTCCTAAAAATACTACTTTTAGTATGCCTACAACAATACCAATAATAATAAAACCAACCCAAATATAGTTTAATGCCATTAATGCCGAAAATTACATATTCAATAAAAATTTGTTGTTATTGATAAATAAGCCCTTATTACATTGTTTCAATTTATTTATTTTAAGATGTTTTATCTGTATTTTTTATAACATTTATTAAATCTAACTTAAAAAACTGCACTAACCATTTACCGTCTTTTTTAATTAAATGTAATACTTCTTCTCGTTCTGGCTTTGTAGATACTGCATAAACAACATCTGCTTTATCTCCGTTTTCTTTTACATCTTTAATAGTTACTTTAATATTTTGAGATGCTTTTCTTATAGAGTCATTTACTACATCGGTAAATTTTTCGAACATTAATAAAACATTTTTAGTATCTTTTGTAGATACTTTAATGGCATCATTAAAATTTTGATGATTAAAACCATTCAACCATGTTATTGCAGTTTCTTTTGGTGTATTCTTATTATTGCAAGCAGATAATAAAAATACACCGGTAAAAGCGGTAATAATAAATATAATAAATTGTTTCATAATATTAATTTACAAAGTTATTATTTAAAATTTACTTGCCAAACCATCTTTGCATGTTTATTCATAAATAGATTATCTATGCCAACATAAGTTTTGCCGTATTTAATAGTAGATTTAATATAATTGCTGTCATTCATAGCACTATTTACTGCTTTATATACCATTTCGCTACAATACAATTCGCTATTAGTATTTAAATCAAATTTCAAATCAAATTTAGGTTTGCTTTTATATAATTGATTTACCGCAAGATGTACCTTAATAATTTGAGAGTCATTAAAATCATATTTTATTACAGCAATACCTACATTTATTGTTGGTGAAAAAAAAGAAATTGCCGAATCTCTACGCATTCTTTCATCAGGGTTGTTTTCGCCACCAATACAATGATATATAAAAGGATAGCCGTTTTCTATAAAAACAATACCACAATGCGAGAAAGATTTATCTTTTTCATTCATTTGCGATAAAATGTAGCTATCCACCCCGCGCCCCATACGCAATACTATAAAGCCCGATTTTAATAAAGAAACAGCAGTATCCACAAAATGTTGGTTACTGTCTGTTTCCGTTTTTAGGTTAGTATTCTTATACTTATTGGCAAAAAAAGATGTTGCCGTAATTTTTGGGTCTGTTTTATTTAAATCTGTTCTTAACTGCCCAAAATGGTAAAAACCAAATAATGCACAGAGTATTGCAACAGATGAAGATATAGTTATCTTATTTCTATACTTCACAGAATTATTTTGAGTTTATACATTAAATCTAAAGTGCATTACATCACCGTCATTTACTATGTATTCTTTTCCTTCAATACGCAATTTGCCATTTTCCCTACATGCAGCTTCCGATTTGTATTGTACATAATCATTATAAGCAATTACCTCAGCTTTAATAAATCCTTTCTCAAAATCTGTATGTATAACACTTGCTGCTTGTGGTGCTTTCCAACCTCTATGTATTGTCCAGGCTCTAACTTCTTGTACACCGGCAGTAAAATAGGTAATTAGATTTAATAGGGTATAGGTGCTTCTTATTAATCTGTTTAAGCCGGGTTCGGTTAAACCATATTCAGCAAAAAACAATTCTTTATCTTCTACTGTTTCTAATTCAGAAATTTGAGCCTCTATATTATTGTTCATTACAATTACCTGTGCCCCTTCTTCGTGTGCAGCTTTTACTAATACATCAGAGTATTTATTACCAGTAAGTATGGCAGCCTCATCCACATTTGCAACATAAAGAACCGGTTTTTCGGTAAGTAAAAATAAATCGGCAATTGCTTCACGGTCTTCCCCTTCTATTTGCAAAGCACGAATATTTTTTCCTTCAAACAAATGGTTTCTACAAGATTGCAAAACCTCAAACTGACGTTTAAATTTGGGGTCGCCTGTTTTTGCCATTTTTTCTACTCGTTGAATTTTTTTCTCAACACTATCCAAATCTTTTAACTGTAATTCGGTATCTATAATTTCTTTATCACCAATCGGGTTTATTTCTCCTTCCTCACGTAGAATATTGTCATCGTCAAAACAGCGTATTACATGCACAATTGCATCTACCTCCCGTATATTCGCCAAAAACTTATTACCTAAACCTTCGCCCTTGCTGGCACCTTTTACAAGGCCGGCAATATCTACAAATTCTATTGTTGCCGGTAGTGTACGATTAGGCATTACTATTTCTGCAAGTTTACCCATTCTGTAATCAGGTACATCTACCTGCCCCACATTAGGTTCTATGGTACAAAAACGATAATTGGAAGCTTGTGCTTTTGCACTATTGCTTACTGCGTTAAATAAGGTAGATTTTCCTACGTTTGGCAATCCTACTATGCCTGCTTGTAAAGCCATGCTATTTTTTTAAATTTGAGCAAAGTTAAGGTTTATTATCAGAAACATTGGCAATGAGAAAACCCCAATTGGTAATTATCCACTTATCTATCTTTCCTTCTCAGGAAACTAAAGAAGCCTTTTCTTTTCTTTTTTACTTCTTTATCACCTAATACATGTAATGATTGTATCCGAATATCATTATTAGGTCGGTCTCTACCATCTCTCGCAGCCATAATAATTTTATCAATTACGTCCATACCCTCAACTACTTCACCAAAAACGGTATAATTACCATCTAAAAATGGTGTACCACCTATTGTCTTGTACAGTTCCTTTTGTTGTGGTGTGTATTTTCTACCTGCTCTTGCCGATATATTATCTAATTCTTGGTCTGTAGCTTTTTTACCTACAACAATATAAAACTGACAAGCAGAACCTGCTTTTGCCGGATTACCATCTCTTGCTACCGCCAAAGCCCCACGCTTATGTATGTCAGAATCATTAATTTCAGCAGGCACTGTAAATTGCAACCCACCGCTGCCCAGAGCCTGCCCGGGTGCAGCATGTTTAGACGTAGGGTCGCCGCCTTGTATCATAAAATTAGGTATTACTCTATGAAAAAGTGTACTGTCATATACATGTTCTCTTGCATTTTTAACCATATTATTGGTATTCAATGGTGTATTATCGTAAAGCATCATCACTATTCTACCGGAATCGGTAATCATTTCAATTTTATTTGTTTGTGCATATACAGGCACTGCTAACAATAAACCGGCAATAAATGAGTAAATAGTTTTTTTCATATACGTATCAGTAAGTTGTAAATGGTTGATAATGGCTGCAATATAAAAATAAGTATTGTAATGCAAAAAAATGATTTTACATACATAAAAAGTAGATGCATGCCTATTTTTAGACATTAAATTAAATAGCTATTGGTGCTTTAATGGCAGCATGACACTCATAATTTTCTAATTTGAAATCTTCATATTTAAAAGAAAATAAATCTTTTACATCCGTATTTATTTTAAGTGTGGGCAATGCAAATGGCGTTCTGCTTAATTGTAATTTTGCTTGTTCGGTATGGTTATTATACAAATGTACATCGCCAAAAGTATGTACAAATTCACCATACTCAAAATCGCATACTTGGGCTATCATCATGGTTAATAAAGCATAAGAAGCAATATTAAATGGCACACCCAAAAAAACATCGGCACTGCGTTGGTATAGTTGACAACCTAATTTACCCTTCTTGTTTTTGCTATCTGGAGGCGATACATAAAACTGAAATAAAGCATGGCATGGCGAGAGAGCCATTTTAGACAGGTCGGCTACATTCCAAGCATTAACGATTATTCTACGGCTATCCGGGTTTGTTTTTAGTTGATGAAGCACGTCAGCAATCTGGTCATATATCTTACCATCTGCTCCTGCCCAGCTTCGCCATTGATGCCCATAAACAGGTCCTAACTCTCCATTTTTATCTGCCCACTCATCCCATATACTTACACCGTTTTCATTTAAATAGGCAATATTAGTATCACCCTTTAAAAACCACAACAATTCATATATAATAGATTTAAGGTGCAGTTTTTTTGTAGTTATTAGCGGGAAACCGGCTGCAAGGTTAAAACGCATTTGGTATCCAAAACAGCTTATTGTACCTGTACCGGTACGGTCATTTTTCTGCACACCGGTATTAATAATATGTTCGAGTAAGTTTAAATAATTTTGCATATTTGTAGTTTAAGGAGTTTGCAAATACCCTTTTATGCAAAGGTATTTAAACAAATAAAAGCTAAAAAAGATTATTACTAAAAGAGTAAGCTAAAAGTAAGCGATTACTTTTTACATTTGTAAATCCATTTGAGGATTAATATTAATGAGTACACTATCTATAATTATTCCGGCATATAATGAAGGCCAAACGATTCATCGTATTTTGAATAAAGTGAAAGCAGTGGTACTGAACGATAATATGCATAAAGAAGTTATTATTGTAAACGATTGTTCTAAAGATAATACAGAAGAAGCAATATTAAGTTATAAAGCTGATAATCCGGATTTGCCCATTACCTATTACAAACATGAAATAAATCAGGGTAAAGGTGCCGCCTTACATACGGGAATAAAATATGCAACAGGCGATTATGTGATTATACAAGATGCAGATTTAGAATATGACCCCGAAGAATATACCGTATTATTAAAACCTATTATAAATAACTTTGCCGATGTAGTTTATGGTTCAAGATTTATTGGAGGAAAGCCACACCGTATTTTGTTTTTTTGGCATTCTATTGGTAACCGTTGGCTCACTGCGGCATCTAATATGTTTACAAACTTAAACCTTACCGATATGGAAACATGTTATAAGGTATTTCGCAGGCACATTATACAGAGTATAACTTTAGAAGAAAAACGTTTTGGTTTTGAACCTGAGGTAACAGCTAAAATTTCACGATACCCCAATGTAAGAATTTATGAGGTTGGTATATCGTATTATGGTCGCACTTATGAAGAAGGTAAAAAAATAGGCATGAAAGATGCTTTCCGTGCATTATACTGCATTATAAAATATAATATTTTTAAGAAATAATACTTTTCCTAATTTACTATTTAGAAATTGCTACTAAATAATAATTTCTTACTTCTTTATGTCTTGTTTTAGGATATAAAAATTCCGGCGTTAGTTCGCTAACTTTAAAACAGCTACCTTGAAATATTGTAGCATGTTTATACCCGTGTTTTTCTAATTCTTGCAAACCGTCGTCCATCGTAATTACATATTTTTTATTTGCGATGTACGTTATAGTATCTGTATTGTCAATTATAACATCAGTATAAAATGGGAATGCATTCATAGGGTCATGCATTTTATAAGTTATTATTTCATTAGCAAGCATCTTCTTTTTAACTATATTTTCTTTTACAAAAGTACCCAATTGATTACCAATTTGATATTTAAGAAGTGAGAAATATACTTGATTGGTTAGAAATATATTTATTAGAATCATTCCGCTTGCCGATAGCCATACTAATTTGGTATTAAATTTTTTATAGAAAATAATAAATAACCATATTAAAGTACTTATTACACCTGCAAATACAACAACAGGACTTGCCGGAAAAGCAAATTGAATTAATAAATTCATTGCAAATAGTAATAATAACATTATGGTAGCCTGAAAATATTTTAGAAAATTGCTTAGCTTAATCGGGATTTTACCATCAATAAGTTCTTTAATATATACTGCAGTAATTATTGCTGCCAATGGAAATACAACTAAAATATAATGAGGCAATTGGTATGCCGACATCCCTAAGCACAAATAAGTAAGTAAAAACCCTCCGGTACTTATCCATTCTTGCTCTTTTTGGAGTAAGAATTTTTGTTTTACTAATCTTATGCTATTGGTAATAAGTGCTATAATAAAGATAAATATCCAAGGAAGGAAGGACCAAAGCATGTTTAACATTAAAAAACTAATATCTGCACCGTTTTTCCAAGGGCTTTCACCTGTTATTCTGCCAAAACTCTGCGACCAGTAAAAGAATCTTAAACCCGATGTGTTTGTATGTCCGTTAACTAATTTCTCGGGGTGCAGGTCGAATTGGTTATATAAACCAATGCTCATGGGTATTAATAATAGAGCAATAATTAGTATGCCTAAAAGATATTCTATTCGTAAAAAGTTTTTCCATTCCCGTTTTAGTATCCAGTTGCTCATAAAGCAGAACACAGGTACCATAAGTGCCAATGGTCCTTTTGTCATCATGCCTAAAGCAATGGCACTGCAACCCAATAAAAGATAGTGTATTTTTTTGTTCTCAATCCATTCCTGTATCAACCATATTGCTGTTGTTACCCAGCACATAAGCATTGTGTCGCAGCGAATATCGTTTGTCCATAAAAACATACCCTGACATGTTGCCAAAACCAAAGCTGCTATTTTACCTGTTTTTTTGTCATATAAACGGGTAGCAAGTTTATAGGTAGCAAAAATAGCCCATAAAGCTGCTAATATAGACGGTAGCTTATAGCCAAAATTAGTAGTACCAAATAGCTTCATACTTGTAGCACTAACCCAAAAAAGGAATGGTGGCTTGTCAAGGTAATCAAGACCACGGTCGTATAGATGAAGATAATCACCGCTTTTCATCATTTCCCTGCTTATTTCGGCATATTGAGAAGCATCCACATCCATGGTATCTACCCTAACACCTGTAAAATAAACGATGGCGATGATAATAAAAATCCAAAAGGGGATTTTGGGCATATTTATATGTATGTTATTATGAATTAATTTTGGCTGCAAATTAGAAAAACTATTCTTGATAGTCATTAATAATTGATAAAATAATAGGTATAGAACTTGCAAAAGTGTTTTAAACCTTTGTATTCAGAAAAAAGTTGCAACTTTAGCCAATGTTAAGTTTAAAATATGTTGCCATAGAAGCTGAAAATGCGGAAACAATAAATACACAACCTATAGTACTAGTAGTTACTCTGGCTTTGGGAAATGCTATTGGTATAGGTGAAGTGATTATATATGATAAAGATACGTTGCAACAAACAACAGCATTACTGGAAGCTAAAAGAAATTTAATAGAACGATATGCATTAACCGACCCCAAAAGATTCTGGCATTTTTTACATCATCTCATTCCCGGTCATACATTGCTTATTGCTGCCCTTGATAGTGCAGGGTGGGATTTATTTGCACAACTTAGGAGATTACCACTGTATAAATTACTAAATACTGCCAACTATATTGCCCCTACAGCTTCTTATACATTAGTAGGAAATGATTTAAATGCAATGATTCAACAAGTAAAAGACAATGCCTATACGGTATATAATTTGGTTATAGATGATTTTAAAGATATTACCATATTAACCGATTTGCAAAAAGAAACAGATGCAACATTTAGGCTTACAGTTAAAAATAATATACAAAAAAGGGAGTTTATAAAGCAAACAGACATTTTAGCGAAATTGAAAATTGAATTGATTGAATATCCTTTTAGCACTGAACTAATTAGAGATATTGACCATTTAGCCTCTATTTCTAATATTCCATTATATGCAACAGCAAATTATAGTATAGAAAAGCATATTAATAATATTGCAGCTTTATATAATGGCATTATAATTAAACCCTCTTTTTGCGGGGGCATTACACCTACCTTACTTATACTACAAGAAGCAAAAACGGCAGGCTTAGAAATAATGTTATCTGCTGCAAATGAAACAATAATAAGCACAGCAGCCATTTTACATTTAATGCCACAAGCAGCTAAAATTAACCCTTCGTTCTATAACCCGAACAATAGAATACAATGGAACATAAAGGTAGAAAATGGTAAATTAGAAATAGGTAGTAGTTTTGGCTTGGGTTTAAGATTATTGTAGCAGCTTATTTGTTACTTATTTCTTGATACCCAGCAGGAAATAAGGAAGAACTGGGGAAACGTGCAACATTAGTGTTACAATTATTTTAATTATCTTCATTATTATCATATTCTTTATAAAGAACATAAATATCATTGTTGTCTTTTCTATATACTTTAAAAATAGAGCTGCCAGCAGGCTTAGACACAGAATCCCCTATTAACATTTTGTATCCCCAAGGAGCATGAAATGACACAGAATTACCATCTGCAAAATCAAATATCATCGCATTTTTCATCCAATCATCTGATTTTATTACTACTGAATTTATCTTTGTTTCATTGAAGTGTTTATAATAAATATTGACATAAATTATGTACGCAATTAAGCACAATAACGAAATTGAGATAGTTATTATGTTTATTATCTTTCCTTTATTCATATTCTTTAAATTTTCACTATGCGTTCTTCCTGATGTTCCGTAGGGCATCAGGAAACGAGAATAAACCCGTTCCCCGAACGTATTCATAGTACTGAAGCGTAATTGAAATTGCATAGCTCAATACTATTTTTAATTCCAAAGAAATATCTTTCACTACTATAAATACATTCCTCTTATTTATCTACAATACCTGCTTTATAAGAGATGAAGATTGCACTCAAATAATGCTAGTGAATCAATGTTATCAGAGAACTTAAGTTTGCCTAGTTGGTGTTCTTTTTTAGCTTGCTGATTAGTAAGCTAACATTTCATCGTGCTTGTATCTGCAATATTCCGATCTAAAAGATTTTTTAAATCTTCTTTAAACTCCAACAGTAAATTATATACTATTTCTACAATATTTTTAAAAAGATGTTCTGCCGTTTTCATACAATTTCTTTTTACAAACATAAATAAAATAGTACACATACCTAAATAACATAAATCATTTTACCCTTATATATGCAATACCATAGTTGCTACGCTAAAGTAAATAACTAAACCGGTTACGTCCACCAATGTAGCTACAAATGGGGCTGAGGCTGCTGCAGGGTCTAATTTAAGCCGTTTTAATATAATAGGTATCATAGAACCGGTAAGTGTACCCCATAAAACAATACCTATGAGCGATAAGGATACCGTAAGGGCTACAAGTGGCCATGGGTGGTCGTGATGTTTATCGTAATCAAACCAACCTACTTTTTGCCAGATAGCTATACGTATAAAACCAATTGTACCTAATATTAAACCTAATGTAAGTCCTGAAAATATTTCTCTACGCATTACATACCACCAATCTTTAGGCGACAATTCTTTAAGCGCCATCGCCCTAATAATTAAGGTTGCAGCCTGCGACCCGCTATTACCGCCACTTGACATAATAAGCGGTATAAACATTGTTAATACAACCAAACTCTCTAATTTACCTTCATAAACCTGCATAGCAGTGGCAGTAAGCATCTCGCTTAAAAACAAGATGATAAGCCAGCCGGCACGCTTCTGTATCATAGTAAAGAAACGAGTTTTTACGTATGGCAAATCTAATGATTCCAAGCCCCCGAATTGCTGCATTTCCTTTGTGTCTTTCTCTTCAGCTTCATCAATAACATCATCTATGGTTACAACACCCAATAAAATATTATTACTGTTTGTTACCGGCAAAGCAACTCTGTCATATTCCTTAAATTTCTGTATGGCACTGTCTATACCATCTTGTATGTCTAACTTTACATAAAAACCATCCATAATATCCTGTATGGTTTTCGATTGTTCGTTTAATACAAGTCTTCTAATAGGTATGTCATCTATTAATTTGCCATTATTGTCAACAACGAAAATAACGTTTGCGGCAGGCGTATCCGTATAGAAACGGCGCAGGTGTTCTATAGCCTGTGCAATAGTCCATTCTTTGCGTACGGTGGTAAAATTGGTATTTATAAGCCTAGCAACACTTTGTTCGGGATAACCCAATAAATCATACGTTGCTAATCTGTTTTTATCATTCAGCAGGTTTAGATATTCTGTTATTTCAAGACCATCAATAGTATCAAAAAATGCTATTCTGTCGTTCGACTCTAGCGTATTTAAGATATTAGATACCTGAGGTTTTGGAATCTCTTCCAAAACACCTTTTTGCATTTCGTGGTCTAAGAAAGGGAATATTTTAATCTGAATACTTTCGGGCAAAGCAAGAAAAGCATGTAAAGCATATTCCTTAGGCAGCGATTCCAATAATTTTGAAACCTCTGCCGGATAGTCTTCATCCTTGCTGTGGTGCAATAGTTCGCTGAGGTCTCCCTCCAGAATTTTCTCTCTTATGTTCTGAACCAGCATCTCCCATAACTTGTTTTATTAAATTAAAAAATAATAAGAATAAATTATATAATATTATTCTTAAAAATGAATCCTATTTACTGAAAAACAAGCAAATTTACCTTTATTTCTTTTCTTTTTGCATTTAAAATTAAATAAAGTAGTGTTTAACTTAAAAGAATTATTTATAGTTTATTTATATTAAATTTATTTTTAAATCAACATAAAGCTGCAATTATCAAAACATGTCATAAAAAATACTTGCTTCAAACAAATTATAAGGTAATACAATAAAAAAGACCGCTAATTTTACTTTAAATAAATTATATTGGTTAATTTGCACACCTAAATTAAAAATTATCACAGTTTTTATTACTTTTACTCCGAAGAAATTATTTTTATGATAAAAACTATGCTCAGAACTATTCTTCTGGTATGCTTATTTGCAATACCTCTTAGTGTTAACGCACAAAGCTCTAATATTAATAGGGCCGACTTACTTGATAAAAAGTGGTATTTCATAGCTATGAAATGCCCTGATAATCTTAACAATGGTACCGATGGTGAGTTTATTCACTATTATTCTTCTTTACAAATTACTGCATCTAATGGTAATAATGTAAATTATGGTACTTATGTAAGAGTTTATAAAGACATGCGTGATAACCCCAGAGAAACAGGTACTTACTCTATTACTACCGATGAAGTAGGTAATTTACTGCTTACACTTAAAAGGGCAAAAACAAACGTTATTGTGCAGTATTTAGTGCCAATGGTTGAAACGAATCACCTTACTTTAATAAGAACAGACGAAAGTGAAAAGTGTAAAGTTATTTATGCTATTGCTCTTTAGTATCTGCTTATAAATAATTATTTAAAAAGCATAAGGAACATACAAAACTATGTTCCTTATGCTTTTTTATAGTTTTTATTTTTTAATACACCGTTATTCCACAAGTGAAGACCTTTGAATGGTTATTTAGTTCTGTTTTCTACTTTAAATAAATGAATTTTTCTTTTAACGTCTAATCAAAAGCCTAAGAATTATTATTATAATCGCAAATAAAAATAGAACAATAGAGATTCTATTGATTCCATGCATTAATTTCAAGTCAATATTTTTAGGTGCATCCGGATTTCTTTTACGAATATAGAGGTAAATAAGAATTTGATTCCAAATAGATTCTTTCATTATAAAGTTAGATTTGTGTAAATATAAGAACAAATAATTTTTTTAAATATAAAAATTTCTTAGAAAGACTAATTGTTATACTCATTAGACATTAAAATTGGTATAAAATTTATATTAGGGAGCCATGCCTGCCCGTATAGTCGGGGGCTTAATAGTATAGTATAGGGCAACGCCCGCGATGTCAGCAGGAATAAATATCATTTTTAATATATATTATATATATTCTGTTTTTATTGTATTGAATTACATTTTTACAGTTTACAAATCTAAGCCAATTTTTAATTTTTCAATATTAAACAAAGCCTTAAACATTTTTTTAACCAAAAAGCAAATTGTATTTTGATTAGAAAATTTCCTATTATTATAAATAGATAATAGGAAATAAACAGATAAATATACTAATTTTATTTACATTTTGTACTCTAGAAACAACAGACTACCTAATTTTATTTTTACCTGAGCTATTCCATTTTTTTATTTATCAACAGTATTTTGAATGTGTTCATAAGTACAATCTTTATTTATACTTCCTAATGTACTGCGTACTATTTGGGGAGACAGGATAATTATTTATAGAAATAATTTTGCTAATATATTATTTAAACAAACTAAACCCTTTCAATACGTTGCTTTGAAAAAAGATTTTTTGTAATGCCGTTTATTAAAAAACGGTATCAATACATCTGTTATCATTTTATTAGAGGTAATAAAAGAATCAAGCTTTTGCATGTCCCCGGCATGAAACTGATTCCAAGCTTTATATTGTAACGTGTCTTCTGTTTCGCCAAAAAGCATTTGGTTATAAATATCAAAATAACCATTGGCTGCAAGTACTCGTTGATAATCAAACAATGGAAACGGTGTATAATTTGCCGTATCTAACCACTCAATTAAAAACCTTGTGCGATACATAGTCAGGTTTTCTGTTGTAATACCATCACTTAATACAGGTGTCAATTTTTTTAAAATTGTTGTTACTTTATTTTCAAAACTTGTTCCATTACTTAGTTTCTTACTGTTAGTAGGCTCTTTATTGGTAAGTAAGTTTTCGTACAGTTCTTTATATTTAGCAAACATTTCCTTTTTCAGGTCTGTTTTTTGTACATTCATTTCTTTATTAAAATCAAGAATTAAATACATTTCTGAAAGTAATAAACCCGGTACTAGATTGCGAGAATGTAAATAGATTTTTGCTGCATAATAATAATTGCTATAGCAATTTGTATCATGCTTTATACCTTGTAAATAAGCATTAAGTGCTTTTAGTTTTTTATGCTTATTTTCATAAACCATTCCCTTTATAGTATATAAACCACCTTTAGAATCAGGAATAATTAGCATGCCTTGCTTTATAGTTTTAAGAGATGCATTATACTTTTTAAGGTATAACTGCGAGCCGGCAACAATTTCGGGTACTGATGCACCTGCAATAAAAGTTGTTGAAGGCTCTTTTTGTGGTAATTTATTTAAAAGCGGTTTTAATTTTTTTACAGCTTCCTGATAGTCTTTATTCAAAAAATAAATTTCTCCTACTTCTTTTTGCAATAATATATTATTAGGCTGCAGACTAATAATTTGTTTGTAAATGAGTATTGCATCTTTATAATTGCCTCGTTTTGCATATTGCATAGCATTTTCATGCATTTGTTCCATTTCCGGCGAATGAGAAGCTGTAGGCTGTGCGTAGGTATAAACAGAAGCACAGGAAATAAACCATATACAAAATATACATCTTATAATATAAAACAAATTAGAATAGCTTAGAGTTCAAAATTAGTAATTGTAACAATAATATTTCTTAATTTACAGCAAATTATAAACATACAAATAAATTTTATGAAAATTGGCATACTTACATCAGGCGGCGACAGTCCGGGAATGAACGCAGCTATAAGGGCAGTAGTACGCACAGGTATATTTTACGGTATGGAGATGATGGGAATAAGAAGGGGATATCAGGGCATGATAGAAGGAGATATAATACCAATGCAAACCACAGACGTATCTGATATTATAAAACGGGGTGGTACCATTCTTAAAACATCTCGCAGTAAAGAGTTTATGACCGATGCAGGTATGCAAAAAGCCTATAATCAATTAATGCATCATAATATTGAGGGCTTAGTGATGTGTGGCGGAGATGGCACTTTTAGAGGGGCAGTTCACTTTTTTGAAAAATATACAATACCGGCTGTAGGCATACCCTGCACCATAGATAAAGATATTATAGGTTCTGATTTTACAATTGGCTTTGATACTGCTGTAAACACTGCCGTAGAGGCAATAGACAAAATAAAAGATACCGCTGAGGCACATAACCGTATATTTATTATTGAGGTAATGGGCAGAGATGCCGGCTATATTGCCTTATATAGCGGCATAGCAAGTGGGGCAGAAGATATACTCATTCCGGAGGAAGTAACAGATATAAATGAAGTTATAGACAGAATAGACCGCGATGAACGCAGGAAAAAATCGGTGCATTTAATAGTAGTTGCCGAAGGCGATGACTTTGGTGGTGCAAGAGAGATATCATCAAAAATTATAGAACAGTTTCCTTTGCTCGATGTTCGTACTTGTGTTTTAGGACATATACAAAGAGGCGGCAACCCTTCTTGTGCCGACAGAATACTGGCTTCAAGATTAGGACATGCAGCTATACTTGCACTAAAAAATGGCAATACACAGGTTATGGCAGGCATTGTAAATAATGAAATTGTTTATACACCTTTTAAAAATGTAGTAAAAGGCTGCAACCCTATAAGTAAAGATATGCTTGAATTAATACGTGTTTTAGCAATATAATAATGTTTCTTATTTTATAATAGCAAAAGTAATTCGTTTTTGTTATGCTAAAACTACAAGCAATAGTTTTCATTCCCTATTATATTCGTTTAACTTCGCAGCATAATAACTAATTTTACACAATGGAATTTAAAATAGAAATAGAAAATACATTAGGCAATCATCTTTTTATAATTAATGACGAAAAAACGTTATCTGAATTACCTAATATAAGCCCGGCAGAAGCCGAGTTTGCAAAATCTTCTTTTGAAAAAGAACATACAATAGCTACGATAAACCAATATAATCAATTTGTAATTATATATTTATTAAAAGAAAAAAAGAATGCTTGGGAAACTTACGAAACATGTAGAAAAGCAGGTGCAGAAATACAAGCAGTTTGTAATAAATATAAATTTACTACAATAAAAATTACTAATTTATCTACTGAACATAAAGCAGCTCTTTTGGTTGCAGAAGGTATTGCATTAGCAAACTATCAATTTTTAAAATATCGTAGTGATAGTGCTAAATTAGCCTATTCATTAAATACTATTTGTTTTTCTAATAATACCGCAACAGAAACAGAGGTTGAACAATTATCTGTTATGACCGATGCCATTTATAAAATGCGTACATTGGTAAACGAACCGGTAAATTTTTTAACAGCCGAACAGTTATCTGAAGAAATAGAAATGATGGGCAAAGACAGTGGTTTTAAAACGACTGTCTTAAATAAATCTAAGATTGAAAAAGAGAAAATGGGCGGTCTGCTGGCAGTTAATAAAGGCAGTATAGACCCACCCACTTTTACAATAATGGAACATAAACCCAAAAAGCCTATCAATAAAAAACCAATTGTGCTTGTAGGTAAAGGTATTGTTTTTGATACCGGTGGCTTGTCTTTGAAGCCCACACTTGCCTCTATGGACAGAATGAAAAGCGATATGAGTGGTGCTGCTTTAGTTAGTAGTGCTATGTATGCAATAAGTAAATTAGACCTGCCATTACATGTAATAGCTTTAGTGCCGGCAACAGACAATCGTCCCGGAGAAAATGCTTATGCACCCGGTGATGTAATAACAATGTATAGTGGCAAAACAGTTGAAGTATTAAATACCGATGCCGAAGGACGTATGGTATTAGCCGATGCCTTGCATTATGCCAAAAAATATGACCCTGAATTAGTAGTAGATTTTGCAACTTTAACCGGTGCTGCCGCTGCTGCTATCGGTGAGCATGGCATTGTATGTATGGGTACTGCAGATGCGAAAATAAAAAATGAATTTACCGAAAGCGGACTTAGACAATACGAAAGACTTATTGAGTTCCCGTTATGGAACGAATTTGGCGAGCAGATAAAATCGGATATTGCAGATATTAAAAATGTAGGGGGGGCTACAGGGGGGGCTATTACAGCAGGTAAATTCTTAGAACATTTTATAGATTACCCTTGGATGCATTTTGATATAGCAGGTGTATCTTTATCTACAGCAAAAAAGTCTTATATACCTGCAGGTGGAACCGCTTATGGGTTAAGAATGCTAATTGATTTTTTAATGAATTATCAAAATGATTAAAAATATTATTTTTATTATATGGAAATAAATGACGAAAAACCGGTGATTGGTATTACAACCGGTGATTTAAATGGTATAGGTACGGAAGTTATTATAAAAACATTTTCTGATAATAGAATATTAGAGCTATGTACACCGGTAATTTTTGCATCCAATAAAGTTATTAATTATTATAGACGTATTGCCGTAAATCATACTTTTAATTTTAACAGCACAAAAGATTTAACTAAATTAAATTTAAAACAAGTTAATATCTTTAATTGTTGGGACGAGGAAGTTCCGTTACAACCCGGCATACTTACCGATGTATCGGGTAAATATGCATTGCGGTCGCTTATGGTGGCTACACAATGCCTAAAAGACGGGCAATTAGATGGCATAGTTACTGCACCTATACATAAAAGCAATACCAACACACCCGATTTTCCTTACACCGGACATACTCCCTATTTCAAAGAAAAGTTTGGGGCAAAGGAAGTGGTAATGATTCTTTTTAATGATTTTTTGCGGGTAGCTTTAGTTACAGAACATATACCCATTTCTAAAGTTGCAAGTACTATTACCAAAGAATTATTACAGTCTAAATTAGCAGTTTTAAAAGAAACATTAATAAAAGATTTTGGCATAGATAAACCCAAAATTGCCGTGTTAGGTTTAAATCCGCATGCTAGCGATGACGGGCAAATTGGTAATGAAGAACAAACAATTATAAAACCGGTAATTGAGCAAATGAAGCAAAATGGCAATTTAATATTTGGACCATTTAGTGCCGATTCGTTTTTTGCCCGTAGTAATTATACTTCTTTCGATGCTATTTTAGCCATGTATCACGACCAAGGTTTGGTTGCTTTTAAAACACTTGCACAGGGCGAAGGAGTTAATTTTACTGCCGGCTTGCCCGTTATAAGAACATCGCCCGACCATGGTACAGCGTTCGACATAGCCGGTAAAAACCTTGCAGAACCTTCCTCTTTTAGAGAAGCTGTTTTCAAATGTTTAGATTTAATAAAAAACCGTAAGGAATATGTAGCTAACACTGCAAATCCGTTAAGAAGAGGCAGAATAGAAAAAGAAATGTCTTGTCCTGAAATAGGTTGACACGCAAAAGCGTGTTTATGGAAAAAAATATCAAAATAGCTAAAAGAGGTTCACCGTATAAATACGAGTCTTCCTTAAAGAGAAAAATCCTTCAGGAGTT
>CAIWXG010000016.1 GCA_903916555.1 uncultured Bacteroidota bacterium | reverse complement strand
CCGAAAAAGAAAGTTATAGAGCTAATCTTGTAAATAAATTATTAAATTATTCATCTGAAATAAATGGAAAATTAGAAGTTGGTATGTTTAAGCAATTAGTTTCAGGTGAGCCAGTAGAAGCAAAATTGTTATATAGCCAACCTTTTATAATGACAGATTATGCAAAACTAATTTTTAATTGCAACGAATTACCCAAAGACGTTGAGCAATCACATGCTTTTTTTAGAAGATTTTTAATTATTCCATTTGATGTTAAAATACCTGAAAATGAACAAGATAAACAGTTAGCACAAAAGATAATACAAAATGAATTATCAGGTGTTTTTAATTGGATTTTGGACGGATTGAACCGCTTATTACGGCAAAAAAAATTTACAGAAAGCGAAGCAGTAAATAAACAAATGGAGAAATACCAATTACAATCGGATAGTGTAAAAATGTTTTTAGATGATGAAAATTATGCGAAAGCAATAAATGACCATTTGCCATTAAAGCAAATATTTTGTGAATATAAAATATACTGCAATGAAAACGGTACTCGCTTTTGTTCCTCTCAAACTTTTAGCGAAAGATTAAAAAGTATAGGATTTAATATGATGAGAAAAACAGAAGGGAATATCGTTTTTGCAAAAAAAAATGTTTTATAGCATCTACATAGCCTACATTATCTACATAGTTTGTGTAGATAATGTAGGCTATGTAGTGATAACTAAAAAACTTTTTTTTCTTGAAGCAATGTAGAGCATGTATTGAATGTAGATGAAAATAAACCTTTTATTTTGAGCAATTACCGTTACATTTTAGAACCATATAAGGGAATGAATTCCCGTTACACTTGCCCTAATTGTGGCAAGAAAAAAGAATTTATACGTTATATAGATATAAAAACAAACGAACATATAGCTGATTTTGTTGGCAAATGCAATCGTTTAAATAATTGTGGATACCATTTTACCCCAAAACAATATTTTGAAGAAAACAAGCAAGAATTTGAACCAGTTGTAAAAAGAAATGCTGTAATTCTACCTAAGAAAGAAATTTCATACATACACAAGTATTATTTAACTGAAAGTCAAAAAGGTTACGATAAAAACAATTTTATACTCTTCCTTATGCAACAATTTGGGATAGAAGAAACAAACCAGGCAATTAGTAAGTATTCTATTGGTACTTCAAAGCATTGGACCGGAGCAACTGTATTTTGGCAAATTGATATACACGGAAAAATAAGAACAGGAAAAATAATGCTTTACGATGCCAATACAGGTAAAAGAATTAAAGAACCACGTAGCTATATTGCATGGGTACATAAAATAATAAAAATGTCCGAATATGAACTAAGGCAATGCTTTTTCGGCGAACATCTTTTGAAAAACGATTTACTAAAACCAATTGCAATAGTAGAAAGTGAAAAGACCGCAATAATAGCAAGTATCTTTTTACCAAAATTTATTTGGTTGGCTTGTGGTAATGTTAACGGTTTAAGTGCTGAAAAATGCAAAGTTTTGAAGGGTAGGAATGTAGTTTTATATCCCGACATAAATTGTTTTGACTTATGGAGTAAAAAAGCAAAGCAATTATGTACCATTGCAAATTTTAAGGTTAGCGACCTGTTAGAGCTAAATGCAAGCAATGAGGAAAGAAAACAGGGTTTAGATATTGCAGATTATTTATTAAGGTTTGATTTGAGTAAATATGAAAAGATGTAGATTTACCGTTTAGACTAGAAAATATATTACTAACCAAGCAATTGCCTCATACGAAAAACACAATTATGCTTAAAAATAAACCTGATAAAAAAGACCTACTTCAATTATTTACCGCCATTGAAATTCTTGCAAGGGAAAATTTCAATAACATATTGCCAATTGTTAAAGACTTTGAAGATGAAAAGGATTTTTATTTTGGAATTTTACAAAGAGCATTAGTTTTTTCAAATGATATTTCAAATATTCTTAAACACTCTAAGCACGATTATTTCACCTCAATATTTATCATAGGTCGGTGTGTTTACGACGATTTCATTAACTTAATGTACATTGATTTGAGTGATGATAAAAATGAAACGGTAATAATGCAAGCTGGTGATGCTATACGACAACAATT
>CAIWXG010000015.1 GCA_903916555.1 uncultured Bacteroidota bacterium | reverse complement strand
TTCGTCAAGTATAATTGCTAAAGAATAAGCTTCTTCTCCAGTTGCGCACCCAACAGACCAAAATCTTATTGTATCGCTTGAATTTTTATCTTTAAAAATTTCGGGTAGTATCGTTTCTATTATTACGTCGAAGGCAGCCTTATCTCTAAAAAAATTGGTAACACCTATAAAAAAATCTTTTAATAAGTTTTGTCGCTCTTCCTCATTTTTTTTCACTATTTCAAAGTAATCAGAAATGCCGGATATATTAAGAACACTCATTCTTTTTTCGAGCCTTCTTACAAGTGTACTATTTTTATACTGCTTAAAATCAACTCCAGCAACCTTACTGATTTCATCTAATATTTTACCGAAAATAAATTCAGTTTCAGTGGCAGATCCCCCTATATTAACATTGCGCATAAAAGAAGGTTTTCCGGGAAACTTTATCAATTCTAAAGCTAAACCGGCGGGTGTGTTCACATATTCTGCCAAACCCGTAGAAATAGCTGAATTGGGCATGCCGTCGAACTGGGCAGACTGTGGGTCTTGCACCATAATAGTACCACCAACTTCCTTAATAGTTTTTATTCCTCTGGAACCATCAGTGCCTGTACCAGATAAAATTACGGCAATAGATTTTTCTTGAAACTCATTTGCTAATGAATGAAAAAATAAATCTATAGGCAGGTTTAAAGTGCCTCGTTTTTCTTTCGGGACATAATTAAACTTGCCATTTTTGATAATAATACTCGATTCGTTGGGGTTGAGGTAAATTCTATTGGGTTCTAACTGTTCTCCATCTATGGCAGTCGTAATTTTCATTTGTGTGTGCCTGCTTAATAGCTCGTCCATCAAACTCTTAAAATTGGGAGATAGATGCTGTAAAATACAATATGTTATACCTGTATTTGAAGGAATATTGTCAAAAAATTCTTGTAATGCATCCAAACCACCGGCAGAAGCCCCTATGCCAACTACAAAATGTTCAATTGGTTGCTCATTCTTTTGTGTGATTGTATTTGTTTCTGCTATCTGTTTTTTCTTTTGCGGCATAAAATGATTTTAACTGCAACATCCAATTGTAAAATGGCGCAAAAATGAAAGAATATTAACAAATTAGTTATGACCAAAATCATAAGTTTCTATGAGAATAATCAATTTACCCCCGATATAAGATATTGACTTCAAATGATGCACTTGGGAAATTAATATTTTACAAATAATTGATTGTTAATGTGTATTTCTGCAATTTATTTTGCATAATTATCATGATATGTTGTTAAATCAACTAACAGTTTTAATAGAATCTTGAGTTGAATTTTTTGGAGTGCATGGTATTCTATCCAAAAAATTAGATACTTCTGATGGGATTAGTGCCAAGTCAGTAGCCAATTCTTATCCGTATCAAATCTTTTGATTGCAACAATTTATTTTAAATAATATGACGATATACTGAGGACGCATGGTTATTTATTTAGCACAAATATTAGGTGATTTACGATTTATAAATCGTAAATCACCTAATATTTCAACAGAGATTTTGTTTATAAAACCGTACATTTCATTCACATTTAGTGGCTATATATACACACTTTTGTAGGTTTATTTTATTAATGTAATTTGCAGCAATATGTTCAAATGATTATAAAAT
>CAIWXG010000014.1 GCA_903916555.1 uncultured Bacteroidota bacterium | reverse complement strand
TATTTGGTCACGGCCCAGAAATGCGTATGATATCTTTACTACCCTATACTCATTAGGAACGGCCGAGAAAAAGGCTGGCGCTTTGCTTTTCACCCACCCCCGAAAAAATAGAGGGTCGGCAAAAGGAACCCTATGCGAATCCTTAACGGGTCACCCACACAAGGATTCGTATTGTTCCACACTTCTTGCAAGGTTCCAAACGAATCCGGATTATGCCACACACACTTCGCACAAGCTGCTTGACACTGTCGCTGAATTCAAAATTCAACTTGAAAGAGTTGGAACATGCGTGGAAAGCAAAAAGGCCCTCTGCTGGACCTGTAACTCGCCCCTCCTCGCGAATTTTATGTGACAACCACCCTTAGGCTTCTTTTTGAAGTCGTATTGCTGTCTCCATTTTGGAATGGAATGCTAACTGGTGCTTTCGCACGTAGCAATTCCCGTAGGGCAACGTTTGTGTTTTCGTGAACACAAACGTTGCCCGTTGTTTGGTTCCGGCGCCCCTCCTCGCGCCGGGTGTGGTAACCTGCCCAACTCTTTTCAGAATTCTTGTTACCTCCAACGGTTTTCATTCGTGAAACCTGTAAAGACGCGCCAGCTTTTTAGGGCGGACTAGGTTTTGTTTTGAAACAGGAACCTCTTAAAACCTGTTGAGATACACTGTCCTGTACCCAAAGAATCCGTTTTTCAGGGATGGAAGGTCACGATAGTGCAATCACAGTAGTAGCTGGCATGGGCTATGCGATTGACACGCTATTGTTCAACATCCAGTTAAAGTTAAATTCTATTTTAGAAATATCATTTGTATAATAATGGGCAGTACACTTGTCTTTCTTACGAAGAAACCGGCCAAATATTTTATTTTTATAGTATTCCAAGCCTAACATGTCCATATGTTTATTTATATACGTGCGTTCACTATACTTTATGTCACCGATAGGGCTGCAACGATGAGCGCCACCACTATAATTTATTGATTGGATGGGTCCTTTCTTAAAACATAATCGTTTGCTTTCCCAAGTCCAGTTTACAACTGCCCTGGTTATATTATGTATATCAATATCAGATAAATCTACCATCCGACTTTGACCGACCATATTATAACCTTCTATATTCAATATTGAAGAACCGCATTTATCTTCCATTTCTAACTCATCTTCTGTTATGCATAGCCATTCATCCATATCTCCAACAATAACCCATTCTCCATGGTTCAAACCATTCCAACATGTATTTTTTATCTCAACATATTTGTCATCATCTATTTCATCTGTTGTTTTCCAGGATACGATAGAACAACCAAGCTGTTTTGCAATATTTACCGAATTATCTGTGCTTTCATTGTCGTATATAGTTATATGACAATTTGGCAAATATGTTTTATAATGATGTATGGTTTTTGGTAGTAATAATTCTTCATTATAACATAATAAAAAAACATGAACAGACACCATTCTGTGTTATAATATATCGTTATAAATAAAAAAAATATAATAATACGTATTATGTTTCAAAAATAGTATAAGTAAAAATTAGCGCCCAGTCTACTCGTGCATTATCCTATTTATTGGGCTTGCAATATTTCGGTGAAAAGAAACATTTTGCTGTTATTGCTAGAGTATGTTGAATTTACATGCGAGACGCGAGCCAGTTATTATATTCTTTATCAAGAACAGACCAACATACTAAGGCAGCATTATGATCATAGTAACAATTATGATCAAGTTGATCTGTCTCCGTAGAGTAATCCCTACAGACTAAGAAACCCTGCTTTCTTGCTTGCGCGATTACAATAAAATCAATACCCCACCCATATTTTGAAATACTAAAATCAAATTCCTTAATTGATGCAAGAATCATAGGATTTATAAACCAAAACCCACAATCTGTATTATCAACATTATATAACGAACCAATAATATGTTCTAAGTGATTTGAATGGGGGCTTCTTCTGTCATTCGGAGCATACACACCCATACTGTTTGTATTGAATGCTTCTA
>CAIWXG010000013.1 GCA_903916555.1 uncultured Bacteroidota bacterium | reverse complement strand
TTTATGAACCCCGTACCTGTAATGAAATTAGTTGAAGTAATTAATGGTTATGCTACCGAGGCTGCAGTAACACAATTGGTTTACCAATTATCAGAAAAATTAGGTAAAGTACCATGTGTAGCAAACGATTATCCGGGTTTTATAGCTAACCGTATTTTAATGCCAATGATTAATGAAGCAATTATTGCATTACAAGAAGGCGTTGCCGGTGTTGCAGAAATAGATACGATTATGAAATTAGGTATGGCACACCCAATGGGACCATTACAATTAGCTGACTTTATTGGTTTAGATACTTGCCTGTCAATTATGAATGTATTATATCATGGTTTTGGCAATCAAAAATATGCTCCAGCTACACTTTTAGTTAATATGGTACAAGCAGGTTGTTTGGGTGCTAAATCGGGCGAAGGATTTTATAAATATACCGCAGGTAGCAAAGACCTTGTTGTAAGTAGTATGTTTGCTAGTAAAGAATGGAAATAATTTCACATTTATATAATAAAATATAAAAAAGTGCATTAGATTTTATTGCAAAAACAATAAAATCTAATGCACTTTTTCTATAAATATTAATCTCCTCCATGACAGATTTAGTAATAGCATCGAACAATAAAGGCAAAATTAAAGAGATAAAAGAAATGATACATCATATCCATCTTTTATCTTTAAATGATATTTGCTTTAATGAAGAAATACCCGAACCCTACCCCACTTTTGCAGAAAATGCCTATATAAAGGCAAAAACGGTATTTAATTTTTGTGGTAAGAATGTTTTTGCTGATGATAGTGGTATTTGTGTAAATGCATTGAATGGAGAACCCGGAGTAATAAGTGCCCATTATTCAGGCGAAAGAGATGACGAAAAAAATCTACAAAAAATTTTAAATAACCTAACAGACAAAACGGATAAAACAGCCTACTATTTTGCTGTAATTTGCTTAATCTGGAATACTGAAACTTATTATTTTGATGGTACATGCAACGGAATTATTATACCAAACAAAAGAGGAACAAACGGCTTTGGCTACGACCCTATTTTTATTCCTGATGGCTATAACCAAACTTTTGCCGAATTGCCTCTTGCAGTAAAAAATACGATTAGCCATAGGGGTAAAGCAATAAAAAAAATGATAGATTTTCTAATAGACAAAATTTGATTTTCGTATATTATCCCTTCTTTGCCAAAAACTTTACGACATTTGTAATTTAATAGTACAATTAAGTAAACATGAAATTTTCCATTGGCGATAAAATTACATTAAATAGGGGCGGCGAAGAGGGACATGTTACTGCTATTATTAATAATGAAATGGTGGAGGTAGATGTAAATGGTACTGTGTTTCCTGCTTATATTGATGACATTGACCATCCCTATTTAAAATGGTTTACAACAAAAAAAGTTCAAAAACAGACACAACACGAACAAATACCTGTAGAAAAAGTTAAAACTCCTATCATAAAGTTGTCTAAAGGGGTGTATTTATCTTTTATACCTGTTTACAAAATAGTGGCTTTAGAAGACATTGTAGATTATCTTAAAGTTTACCTGCTAAATGAATTACCAATAAATATAAAATTCTCTTACGATGTAAGATTATCTAATCAGAGTGAATTTGCGCATGAAGGAGAAATACAATCTTTTAGTAATATATATCTTAATAATGTACCTTATGAAGATATGAACGACCAACCGCGCTTTCACTGGAAATTGCAAGATATTGCCAACCCCAAAAATGAAATTGAAGAAGGCATACTCCGAATAAAACCATCGAAGCTATTTGAACAAATTAACAATTTACAGATAAAAAACGAACCTTCTTTTTGTTATCAATTGATAACAGCATTTAAACTAAAACAAAAGCCGGAGCCTAAAGAACGGTTTATACCCACTATTAAAGTCGAAACAATTACCCTTACTGTTCGTAATATAGAAGCAGGAAAGCATGAAATAGACTTACACATAGAAGCCCTATTACCCAATACACGCGGACTAAGTAATAGTGAGATTTTAAAAATACAATTAGATACGCTCCATAAATACATACAATTATCAATAGTACACCGGCAAGAACGCCTAATAGTAATACATGGTTTGGGCAAAGGAGTACTAAGAGAAGAAGTACACAAAATACTTAAGCAGACCAAAGAAGTAGTTCGTTTTAAAAATGAATACAGTGCCAGGTATGGCTTTGGGGCTACAGAGGTTTGGTTTAAATATTGATGAAGAATAAAAATTTAAATCATAGTATAGTGTGTCATGCCTGACAAAAAATACTACCCATTAAAAACACAAATAAAATACACCCTTAGTAATTAATTAAAAAATAATAGTAATGGTTAAATAAATTTCACTACATTTAGGTTAAAATTCTGTTTATGAAAAAACTTATTCTAACGCTTGCAAGTATCGTATTGTTTTCGGTGTTTGCACATGCACAATATGGTGGTATTATTAATACTGTTTTAGGGGGTACAACAAATACTTATGGTATTGGAGGATATAGTAGTATTGGTGAGGGATGCCCTGCAACTGCGGATAGTGTTTATATTGGAACTATTACAGGAATAAGTATAGACACAGCGGGTGATATTTTTGTTTATGATGATATTAATTGTAAAGTTAGAAAAGTAGATCACGGCACTGGTATAATACATACAATTGCAGGTACAGGAATACTTGGTTATTCAGGAGATGGAGGGCCTGCAATTTTTGCACAATTGAGCGGTCGTAACAGTATGGGTTCATTACGCACAGACATAGCCGGGAATTGCTATATTTATGATGCCGGTAATTATAGAATCAGAAAAATAAATAACAGTACAGGTATCATTACAACCGTTGCAGGTAATGGTAGTGATACAATTTCGGGTAATGGTGGCCCTGCAACAAGTGCCGGTATATCTTATCTAAGTGATATATTTATTGATAATTTAGGAAATCTATTTCTTGCAGGCTATGGTCAAATTAGAAAGGTTGACCATAGCACAGGTATAATCACTGTTATTGCAGGAACAGGTGGTATGGGTTTCTCCGGTGATGGTGGACCAGCTACTGCAGCCATGTTTGGTGGAGCTTTATATATTAGCGGAGATAATATTGGCAATATTTATGTTACAGATAGAGTTAATTTTAGAGTTCGTAAAATAAATAGTTCCGGCATTATAACAACAATTGCCGGAAACGGAAGGGGTGAATATACAGGTGACTGTGGTCCTGCTATAAACTGTGGATTAGGCGGGCCTCAAAGCATTACTATAGATGGGAGTGGTAATATTTATATACTTGATAATAACGACTCCGGTATTTATACCTATAGTTACTGGTTTGATGCGATAAGGAAAATTGATGTTTCAACAGGAATAATAAAAACAGTTTCCGGTGGGGTTGCTGCAACTAAACAATTATTTAATGATTCTTTTGGTTACTATTATCATGTTTTTGGGTTTCCCGGTGATAGTACACAATTTTCAATAGAAAGCAATACAAATAGTATTGCCATTGACCGTTTTAGTAATTTATATATTGCAATGGGGAGTTCAGTTCAGGAAGATGTTAATCCTGTTTCACCAATGAATACACTTTCGGCTACAGATAGTTTAGTTACACCTCTTTACACAATGCCTTCAATACTAGCTGTAGGTTTAAGAGGTACAATATCAGGTGTACCGGCTTCCACAGATTCCGTTCGTGTACTAATTAATTATAGGCAATTTGCTTCCGATTCGTGGCGGTACAGCATGATACCTTATTGGCATTCATCCTCCTATGGTTTTGGCAATTATTATAACACACTTAGTAATTTTACGTATGATATACCCGGTATTTACATACCTGAAATCTATTTCTTTACTTTAAGTGGTTATTCAGGTAAAGTTGATGCACCACCAATCTTAATCAGAAAAAATGCATCAAGTACCATAACAGCCATAACTATTGATAGTGCAAAAGACAGTATAGTTAGTTTGCCATGTGTTATGCCTTTCAGGGTTCGCTTTTCTGTTTATGGCAGTATAAGTGGAACGCCTTCTATCGGAGACTCCATATGTGTGGTTTATAGTTATAGTAATAGAGACACGGTACATACCGTTCATATAGTACCCATCTATTATAGTTTAGGTGCTTATCATTTCATTGATTCTTCCTTCAATAACTATTCATATAGTTCACCAACTGTTGAACCCCAAATAATGGTTGTAACATCGAATGGGCAATTTAGTAAACTTACAAATTGGAGTTCTTTAGATTTAAATTTGGATGCATGTTCATTAAGTGGATATTTGTATGGAAGCAGTCTTAGTGATACTTCAGTACACCATATAAGTTGTTCAATACCATTTACAGATAAATTTTCAATAGG
>CAIWXG010000012.1 GCA_903916555.1 uncultured Bacteroidota bacterium | reverse complement strand
ATTTACAATCAGGGAGAAAAGGATTTTCAACAAATTAAAAGAAATAATCCTATTGGATTTAGAGCATAAACATTATTTTGTGAATCGAAAAAATAAGAAAAATGGATAACACTTTTACGGCTATTGATTTTGAAACTGCACATGGTAAACGATGGAGTATATGTTCGGTTGGTTTAGTGCGAGTAGAACAAGGAATTGTTACAGAAAAATTATCGCTTTTAGTTCATCCGCCTAATAATTTCTATTGGGATTGGTTTACTAATGATATACATGGAATATCACCTGAAATGACTGCTGATGCACCAACTTTTGATATTATCTGGCAACATATAAAACCGTTTATTGAAAACCAAAACTTGGTAGCTCATAATGGTTTTTCATTCGACTTTCAATGCCTGAATAAAACATTGGAGTATTACAATATAGAACCCCCATCTTACACTGGTTATTGCACCTACAGGCTTTATGGTGATAACTTAGCGGCTTTATGTAGGGAACATAATATACCTTTGAACCATCATGACGCTTTGAGTGATGCAATGGCATGTGCGGAACTTTACAAATTACATTTGAAAAATAAAATAAATTAACAATTAAATTATGAGTAATACACCAATTAAAAGTATAAGCAAACTAATAGATGACAAATGTCATTTCATAGTAGAAGATTACCAGCGTGGCTATAAATGGACAGAAACGGAAGTAACTCAATTACTTAATGACATTAATGAGTTTGACAGCAAAGGATATGCTGATAGTTTTTATTGCCTACAGCCAATCGTTGTAAAAAAGGTAAAAGAAAATGATAAAATTGAACTGATTGATGGACAACAAAGAGTAACAACAATATTTATTATCCTTTCGTATTTGAATATATCTAATAAATATAAAATTGATTATAAAACAAGGGAAAGTAGTGCAACTTTTATTAATGATATTAATATCAATGGTGCAGAAAATTGGGACAATAAATTTAAAACAACTGATAAAAATAATATTGATAATTATCATTTCCATAAAGCCTATGCTTGTATTAATAATTGGTTTTCCAAAAAAAATATTGATAAAGATACTTTTTCAAATAAACTTAGAAATAATGTAAAGGTTATTTGGTATGAAGTTCTACCATCAACGGATAAAGAATCTAAACAAGAATCCATTAAAATATTTACACGTATTAATAGTGGTAAAATACAACTTACAAATGCAGAATTAATAAAAGCATTGTTTTTAATAAATGTAGAACAAGGGAAAAATGCAGAATTAGTGCAATTAAAACAAAACGAAATAGCTCAACAATGGGATACAATAGAATATGTAGTACAAAATGATTCGTTTTGGTATTTTATTTCAAATGATACGCCACCATCAACACGAATTGATTTTATATTTGATTTAATTGTTGATGAAAAAACAGAAGAAAATATAGAAATAAAAAAAACAGATAAACTTTATACATTCTTAGTATATAATAACCGTTTTGCTAATAAACAAAATGAGAAAGCTATTTGGGTTCATAACGAATGGGAAAAAGTAAAAAATGTGTTCCAAACATTAAAGGAATGGTATGAAGACAGGGAACTTTATCATTTAATTGGATTTTTAATTTCGATAAAATTTACAATAAAAGATATTTATTATAATATAAAATCAAATAAAGAAACAAAAACAGAATTTAAACAAGATTTGAAAAATAAAATTAAGACAAAAGTAAAGGATTATAATATATATGAACTAAGTTATGCTGAGGATAAACATAAGGAAAAAATAAATAATATATTATTATTATATAATATACAAACAGAAATAAATAACGAAAATACCAACAGTAGGTATCAATTTGACAGACATAAGGAAGAAAAATGGAGTTTAGAACATATACATGCACAAAAGCAGCCCAGCTTAAATAGTCAAGAAAAAATTGAAAAATACACAACTGGTTTTATTGATTATATTATTATTGCTAATCTTACCCAAAATGAGGGTTTTGATTCATTGAAAGATATAAATAAAGAGTTAAGTGATAAAATTAAACAAAAAGTAATTTTTGACGAAGTAAAACAGTTATTGGATAAATTCATAAAAGTTGCTAAAGAAACGTACAGTGATTTATTTGATTTAGATGACCTTAGTAATTTAGCTTTACTATCTAGCAGATTAAATGCCGCAATAAGTAATGGTTTCTTTGATGAAAAAAGAAAAAATATAATAGATTTTGAGAAAAAAGGTGAGTTTATACCTATTTGCACTCGTAATGTTTTTCTAAAATATTATTCAGATGACCAAAAAACTAACTTATTTTATTGGTCAAACAAAGATAGAGAGGATTACTTAGAAGACATTAAATGTACACTTAAAGATTACATTGATTATACTCGTAAAAAATAAACAATAATAGATATGAATACTATACAAACATATACATTTTGGCAATTAGCTAATCAATATAAAATTGAAATACCAATTGTTCAACGGGATTATGTCCAAGGTCGTAATGAAGCTAAACATAAAGAAGTTAGAGACAAATTTATTGATGATTTATTCAATTGTTTAACTCGTAACAATAAACCAATTGATTTAGACTTTATTTATGGTAAGGTTCATGACGATGCTTTTATTCCTATTGATGGTCAGCAACGATTGACTACATTATTTTTACTTCATTGGTATATTGCGCAAAAGACAAATAATATTGAAAATTTTAAGAAAATTAATTTTACTTACCAAACAAGAATAAGTGCAAGAGATTTTTGTAAAAAATTGACCACATCAAAAATTATATTTGACGATAAAAATATATATTTTATAACTTATTTAAAACAGAAAGCAGAAAAAACTCAAGTACCAATAAGCTATGATGAAAAACAAAAGTGTTATTTATCATTTATGATTGAAAATTCATCATGGTTTTTTGCTACATGGAAAAATGACCCAACTGTAGAATCAATGCTAAATATGCTGAATGCTATTCATGTAAAATTTGGAAATGTGGACTTTTCTACTATATGGAATAAACTTTCTCAACCTAATTATACATTACCCAATGATAATATAAAATTAAATAATTTAATGATAGCTATTGAAAATGATAAAAACACAAGTAAAGAAGTTAATACATTAATGCGTGAGATAAAAAATGAGCTCCCTGTTTCATTTAAATTTTTAAATCTTGAAGATTTTCAATTATCAGACGAATTGTATTTAAAAATGAATGCAAGAGGTAAGTCATTAAGTGATTTTGAAAATTTCAAAGCATGGTTAATTGGTTGGATAGATGAACTTTTGAAAATCGATAACGAAGCAAACAACCAATTTAAAAAAAGATGGTGTACTGATTTAGACTGGAAACAAAGGATGGATTTAAGTTGGACAGATTGGCTTTGGAAAAACAAAAATGAAAAATTAGATTTAGAAATAATAAAAGATGTTACTCCTTTTGACTACGCTGGTATTCATTTTGTCAAAAACATTGCCTTTATTAATTATTTCTATAACTATAACGAAATACTTACTGAAATTAATAAAGAACATCCCGGTTTTTCTGAGGTACAAATAAAAAAAATAATTGAAAATAGTCATATAAAAATATATGATAATTATTTATCTGCTAAAAATAAAGAAAAAATTCAATTTTTAGAATCAATATATAAATATTGTTTTATTAATATTAATTTTTGTGAATTTTTATTTGATTCTTTTAATAAATTGTCTGAAATAATGAACATTATAAATAATTTTGAAAATATAGATTTATGGAAAATTGATAAAGAAAAACTGAAAAAATCTTTATTGCAGCATAGCGATTTTAAAGATAAAAGCTATTTATTTACAATTATTAAATTGCATCCTGCCAATCAAAAAAAGGATTTTATCAAATGGTTTAGAATAATAAGGAATCTTATTGAGAATACAGAAATAACAGCCGTTAATTTTCATATTGTTTTACACTCAATTACAGAGATTATTAGTAACGAATCTTTAAATGAAGTTGTTGGATTTAGTCCTACTCAAATTAAAGAAGAAGAATTAAAAGCTACATTAATATTGAACAATCCTGATTGGGAGAAGGAGATTATTGAATGTGAAAACCACCCAATGTTTAAGGGTAATATTGGTTTTCTTTTACAAGAAAAAGAAACATCAGATTTAAATTTATTTATACGAAGAAAAAATGTAGCGCAAAATTTATTTGATAAAGATGGTGTAACCATTGGAAAAGGAGGAAACTTGTTAGGTCGGGTTTTACTTTCACTTGGTTTGGATTTACAAAATAATTATGAACTTTGGTTAGGTGGAATATCTCAATATTGGAAAAGTCACTTAAAGGATAATCATTATATTCCTATTATAATAAAGGTATTTGATTTACTTGATGATAATAACTTTGACAAATTTGAAGAAATTTTAGAATCAACCATATCAAATAACAAAGAAAAACTTGTATTCTGGAAACAAATATTAATTGAAAACCCTAAATTATTTAGCGATTATTCATTGTATGGTAGAATTATTAATAATTGGCGGGGAATATGTTTGTATGAACGTGAGAAGTTCAACTTAAATGTAAATGCAATTTTGATTAGTAATAACCGTAGTGAAGTAATATTTAATTTAGTAAATAAATTTAATTTTTGTGATTTAAATATTGAGTTAAAATGCGATAAATTTTATGCTGGAGACAAAATTGAATTAAAAATTGATTCAGTAAATAAAACTTCTTCATTAAAATTAATTTTTGAGAAGGATACAGTAATAGGTAGGGAAATTGATAATAACATTCAAATTAGCGAGTGTGTATATAGCTTTAATGATGAGGATAAACCATTAGATAAGCAATTAGAAGATAAATACCCCTCATATTTTCACGAACAAACATAGGTATAAATTCAAATAATGTCCAAACGTGGTTATATATCCCGCTACATGCTGATAGTTAAAAAATTAAAAGCAAAACCTTATTTCATCTATAAGATATTAAAAATCTTATTTTTAAATTTACTTACACAATAAAACCATCCAAAATCAAAAAATTATTCACAGAATATAGTGTTCAAGACGAGGAGATAATAAAATTATCTTCTAAATATAATTGTCCGCTCATAGGTGGTACAAGTCTTGAAATCTTACTGAATTATTACAAGATAAAACATGATAGAAAAAGGTCGGATAATGACATTGATTTCTTAGACATTAATCCCCAAAACACTAAAAAACTAATTTCGCACTTAAAAAAATTAGGTTTTAAATCGAACAAAGAAACTGAAGATACCGCTATGAAAACCTACATGATGGATAGCATTACTGTAGATATTCTTTTGGACAAATACGGATATTCTGGTAATAGTGAAATTTCCCGACAACATTTAATTGAGATAGAAGGCATACTAATGACCAATGAATCTGCAATGACGCTTGGCAAACTTACAAGAATAATCGACTTGCAAAATGGAATTGCCAGTCATCCATTAAAAATACATTCTTCTGCTGCGGAAAAAATATTGCATGACCTACGTGATTTGCAATGGCTCAAATTAATCAAAGAAAGAAGAAAATCTCAAGGTGAAATAAGAGAAATGATAGAACTATTTATTCCTAAAATATATGAAGAAGATGAAGACGGAAATGAAATTGAGGTTTCTCAAGTAAGGTACTTTAATTTGATAAAATAACTTTTATGTCCAAACGTGGTTACATATCTCGCTACATGCTGATAGTTAAAAAACTAAAGGCTAAACCTTATTCCACTTATCTGGAGTTACAGAGCTATATTGATAAACAGTTTGAGTATTACCAAATGCAGGATGAAACCCTGAATATCGGTTTTTCACAACGGACTTTGCAAAGAGATATTCGTGAAATACGAGACCTGTTTGGTGTTGATATAGAATTTTCAAAACGTAATAAAGGCTACTTCATCAATCAAACTGAAATGGAAAATAGGAATTTCCAACGGATGATGGAAGCATTCGACCTCTTCAATTCATTAAGCCTTAGCCAAGAACTTAGCCCTTTTATACACCTTGAAAAACGTAAACCGCAAGGAACGGAAAATTTTTATGAACTAATTCATGCTATAAAAAATAAGTTTGAAATTCGTTTCAACTATCAAAAATTCGGTGAAGAGGAAGGGAGTGAACGGTCGGTATCACCTTATGCTTTAAAAGAGTTTAAAAACAGGTGGTATATTTTGGGCAATAATAATAAGTATGGTAGCATAAAGTGCTATGCATTAGACCGACTTAATAACCTTGAAATAACCAATAAGAAATTTGATACACCTAAAGATTTTAATATAGAAGAATATTACCGCTACTGTTTTGGTATTATCAGCCCTGACGAGGGTATGCCGGAGGAAATAATTTTGTCATTCACCCCTTTTCAAGGTAAGTATATAAAAACATTGCCCCTGCATGAAACCCAAGAAATAGCAATTGACAACGAAATAGAACTGCAAATAAAATTGAAATTACATATTACATTCGACTTCATTATGGAATTGCTGTCATTTGGCGATAACCTGAAAGTCTTAGCACCTTTAGCATTAGTACAAGAAATTAAATTAGCCCATGAAAAGGCATTTTTGTTATACAATTAAGTGTGTAATCAATTCTTATTTACCGGTATAATAAAAAGACGATTAAGATAAAATACTTTAATTTTGGCACATGCAATCATTTACAGTTTCAGGGCAATTAATTGATATTAATGCCAAACGAACCTATCCTGCCGAAATAAAAATAGAAAATGGTATTATTATTTCCATTCAAGAGTTAGAAATAGCACCCCAACAATATATTCTACCCGGTTTTATTGATGCACATATACATATTGAAAGTTCTATGCTTGTGCCTACATCATTTGCAAGAGTAGCGGTTATACATGGCACTGTTGCTACAGTGAGCGACCCTCATGAGATTGCAAATGTAAACGGAATGCAAGGGGTGGAATACATGCTTGAAAATAGTAAAAAAACGCCCTTTAAATTCTTTTTTGGTGCCCCGTCTTGTGTTCCGGCAACGTTTTTTGAAACAGCAGGGGCTGTACTTGACTCTAAAGACGTAGAAACATTATTACAAAATCCGGATATATGGTATTTGTCCGAAATGATGAATTACCCGGGTGTGCTTTTTAATGATGAAGAAGTAATGCTGAAAATAGAAGCTGCAAAAAAGGCAGGCAAGCCCATTGATGGTCATGCACCGGGTCTTACAGGAAGTGATGTTATAAAGTATGCAAATGCCGGAATAACTACCGACCACGAATGTTTTACGTTAAGCGAAGCTCTTGAAAAAATAGAAGCAGGTATGCACATTCTTATTAGAGAGGGCAGTGCAGCTAAAAATTATGATGCACTTGCAGCCTTAATACAAACGCACCCTGATAAAGTAATGTTTTGCAGCGACGACAAGCACCCAGATGAATTAGTTTTCGGTCATATAAATGAATTAGTAAAACGCTCGCTACATGCAGGGTATAATTTATATAATGTATTGCAAATAGCCTGCATTAACCCGGTATTACACTATAAACTACCGGTAGGTTTATTACAAGTTGGCGACCCGGCAGATTTTATTATTGCTGATAGTTTAGACGAGTTTAATATCCTGCAAACGTATATTTCAGGTAATTTGGTAGCCCAATACGGTGCTACATTATTACCTTTTATAGCCGTTGACCCCATTAATAATTTCAATACTAATAAAAAAGTAAAGGAAGAATTTGAAATAAAAGCAGCTACCATAAACCCAATAATAAATATTATTGAGGCAATTGAAGGACAATTAATTACAAATAAACTACAACTACCTGCAAAAGTTGAAAACGGTCTGATTGTAAGCGATACGGAAAGAGACATACTTAAAATAACCGTTGTAAACAGATATGCAGAAAATATTGCACCTGCTATTGGTTTTATTAAAAATTTCGGTTTAAAACAGGGTGCAATAGCATCTACGGTTGGTCACGATTGTCATAATATAATAAGTATAGGTGTAGATGATGAATCTATTTGTGCTGCAGTAAACGCTTTAATTGAATGTAAGGGCGGAATTTCTGTTGCTGCAAATAAAGATATTGTGAATTGTATGCCGCTTGAAGTTGCCGGACTGATGAGCATCGGTGATGCAAATAGTGTAGCCGATGCTTATACCCAAATAGATAAAAAAGCTAAGGAATTAGGTACTACCTTAAAGGCTCCGTTTATGACCTTGTCGTTTATGGCTTTATTAGTAATACCGGCTCTTAAACTAAGCGACAAAGGTCTTTTTAATGGCAATAAATTTGAGTTTTGTGGTTTAGTAGAATGAGTTTTCTCACACTTCCCGATTACCTGCGTAAAATCCGGAAGAACGGTAGTTTGCAACACACTTAGCCCTGCTACAAACTATGCTAACCATAAAAATATTTTTTTGTCCTTAACCCCAACTATCTATTAAGCATTGTTGCCGCGCTCGCTTTTGCGTTCTGTTCACTATTGAGCAAAACCCACGATATGACCTATCTTTTTCGATATGTCATATATAATGACGGTAAAAATAGTAAATATAAAATAAACCCTTGCACGTTTGTTTAGATATTACATATCAGAAAAAGATATGTCATATCGTGTTATCTATTCCTTCACCACCCTCCTCCTTACCCGTTCCCCGTCTTCATACACCACCTCTACAATATAAATGCCTTTTTGTAAGTTGCTTATATCTATTGTTTCTTTATTACATGTTATGGTATGTATTCCTGTCATGGTGAGCCCTGCCGAACCACGACAGGAATACATACCATAACAATTTTGTACACGCCCCACCATATCATAAATAACCACACTGCACCCTGCCGCACCTTCTATAGTTAGGTTGCCGGTAGTGGGGTTGGGGTATAGTTGTAGTGCTGTTAGTGGGGCGGGGTTGTTTACACCTGCTTTCCATACATATACTACAACGGTATCGTAGCTGTGGCCACAAATATTAAGTTCTATTACATAGTGTGTTGTTGTTAAGGGCTTTACTTTTATACCGGCAACATTACTATCTATAAGCACTCCATTGGCATACCAATAGCAGGGCAGGTAGCCGGTACCTGTACCTATAAGCACGCTATCACCACCGGGGGGTATTACCTTATCCGGCCCCGCACTGGCTACAGCACTTGTTGCCGTTACACTCACATCATCTATAAGGTATGCTGCATGTAAAGCAGCACCGTGAGCATTGCTGGGCAAAAGAGAAGTATGTGCATTGTCAAAAAAATTACCTATTGTTATAAATTTCTCTGTACCGTTGGCTACAAAACTACCCTCTATCTTAGTCCAGTTGGTAGTATCAGTAATAATGCTGTCTGTATATACCTGTGGCATGTATTCTGTATGCACATAACCGCATTCGGTAGTAGTGTCTATGCTGCCGTCATCAAAATAAGCACCTATATGGTTGCAGCCATTACCGCTGTAATGGGTATTTACAACATAAAAACTAACACAATACGCTTGCCCTGCTGTTAAGGTTTGGGTCAAACGCCCTTGTAAGTAATATCTATAAGAGTACCCTGTTCCTAAATCGGCATACATAGCTACAAACATCATGCCATTCCCAGTTCTTGGGTAATGATTCCAAAAATCACCAACGGGTACAGTAGCAAAACCGGAAGGATCAAGTGTGAAATTATCGCACGTATTGCAATAATCAGGATAACAATTTGCATCTGAGTGTATTATAGTACTTCGTACCCCATTATAAATCCAATTTGAATCAGCAAGCCACGATGTGTCAACTATTGCCGACCAATAATTTGCCGCAGAAACCAATGAAGTCATGTGTGGGCAAGTAATATAATCTTCAAAGCTTGGATTTTTTACTAAATTGGTTTGAGCAAACAAATAATTATTAAATAATACTATAAATAATATAATTAGCTTTTTCATGAAATTTCTTTTTAAGAAAATATAAATATTGTGATGTAGAATTTTATTTTATGAAATAAATAAAAACGAAGTAATCTGTTAAAACAGATTACTTCGTTTAAGCAATTATTTAATAATAGTAAATTTAATAATAAAATTATTGCCTTTGCTAAGTATAAATTCACTGCTTCTCTAAATTCAATAAAATCCTTTTTAATACTTGAAATTACCCTTATTTCATCGTTTACTCGCATTAAATCAATAATATCCTTTTTGCTTTTTTGTGAAAAATTTATTCCTTCTTTATCCCGATTATCGGCAATTATAAGGGCTTCTTTAAGTTTTGGGTTTGTAATAAGTTTTGAATTTATCAAGTAGCGATAAATTTTAGAAAAATTATTGCTTAACCCATCTGAGGTTACGGTATCTGCGAGCCAAACAACTGCATTGTTTCTTTTTCCTCTCTGATAGACGTAGTTGAAGACCTCCCTTTTATCCTTGAAGGGATACAAAGTAATACCTGAATTTATTAATTGTTCTCTTAAATCTTCAAAGTTTAAAACAATCTGCTGGTCATTTTCTCTTTTTAAAAATAATTCGTCTCTATATTCATGGTCGAACCGAAAATACTCAACTTCTCCATCGATGTTTCTTTTTAATAGAATGCAGTAATATCTTTGCTTGTAAATTTCAAATATGATGTAGCTGTTATTTGGGGATGGGAAATAGTGATGAATTGTTTCTTTATCTCCTGTTTTATTATCTACAAAAGTCATTTTTTTTCCATCAATAATGAATAAAAAATTTAAAGAAAAAACCAAAGTGCTTTTACCAATATTATTAGGTCCAACTAATTGAATAGAGTCACAATCATCAAATCTTATGGTAGCTTTACCATACGTCGTAGAATTCAATATGACTAATTGTTTCAGCATTTTTTATTTTCACGCTACTTCCATAGCATTTTATAACACTATTATTAGATGTCGGAATTTGTCGGAATTCCATTAGCCAATTATTTTAAAAGCTCCAAACATTAATATAATCAAGGCTTTTGTGCCTTTTTACCTCCATGTCGGAACTTGTCGGAATTAAACATTCTCCTTCTTTAATTTATAGTAAACACCGGGTCCTGTTGAGCCGATCTTTTCAATTGCTTCTTTACTTATCAACTCATTTAACTTTCTTTGAGCAGTACGGTTGTTTAATTTAAATTCCGTTTCAATATCTTTGGCAGTAACTTTTTTGCCTGACCGAAAATACATAAATATTTCTTTCAAGTCATCAGCAAGATTATCAACTTCAATATTTTCAAATGGTTTTCCTGAACCATTCACCCTGGTTTTTCCGTCAAAAGTATAGTATTCCTTTGATAAACTATATTTTTGAGTGATTCCTTTCTCAATAAGTTCTATTAATCCTTCATTTACTAATGTATAGACAACATCGGTATCATCTGGGTGCGGACTATCCCCTTTGCGAATATGATTCAAAACAATGATTTCACGCAAGTTTAATTTCTTATCGTCTTTCCTGTTTTCCTGAATTTGCCTGATGAACAAAGCAAATGCTTTATCCTCAACTATGCCCGATAATCGAAGTTCCACTTGAAAGCTATCCGACCTTGAGTAATTGGGTAACGGCTTTCCTTCAGATATGGTCTGATAGAATATTTTATCAACGCCTTGTCCGGCTCTTTCTACCACCCCTGTTTTAGCCAGCACATCAGCCAACAATCTGTTTCGAGGGGTGCTGTTTACCGTCAATAAATTTTGCAAGGTAACGCCAAATGGAAACCCGCCCGGATTGATTACATGCATTTCATGGGGAAATTGCTTGATTACAATT
>CAIWXG010000011.1 GCA_903916555.1 uncultured Bacteroidota bacterium | reverse complement strand
TTCATTAAATGTAGCAGTGATATTTTTATCGTCAGCTGTATCAATAATGAGCCGCGATTTTGAAATACTAATATCGGTTGATGTTTCGTCGAACTGAGCTGTTTTGTCGTAGGTAGCAACAAATGTATGGTTTGTTGATGTTTTCCATTGATTTAACAATTCCGGATTTAAAATAGCACCAGCTTCGCCTTTTGCGTTAGTTACAACTTTAGATATAAGTGCCAACGGTTTACCTGCCGAATCCTTATCTAAGTATATTTTTATTTCGGCTCCCTTTATTTGCTTAAATCTACCATCTATTTTAGATTTTGCAGTAACTACCACATAAGGTATATTATTATTTACTGTGGTATAAGATAAACCGAGCATTAATGGGCTTTTGGTTGTTTCCTGGCAGTATGCAGTATTCAATCCAAATGCGGTAACGAATATTGAAATAGCTCCTATGGATATGCTATTTATGATGTTGTGCCTTTTCATGTTCTTCTATTAAAGTTTCCTGAATTGGAATGATTGGAAATATTCTTACAAAAATGGTTATTATTAATAATGCGCCTGCAAGTGAACCTAATGCGATAGCCCATTCTTCCCAAGTAGGGAAATAATGTTTATAGTTTTCAGGTACATTATGCATTGGTAGAAACGGATGTAATAAAGTTGGCGTTACAATCAGAAATCTCTTAAACCAAGCACCTACCACAATCATAATGCCGGCAATAAACATTGGAAACGGTTTCCTCCCTTTTTTAAATAACAGTATAATTATAGGTATAATCATACCACCAAAGATTGCAGACCAAAATATGGGTGCGAAATCGCCTATAAATAAACCATTTAGAAATCCTTCTTCCGATTTTTTCATCTTAAATACAGGAGTAAGATATTCATTTACATTAAAATACATATAGAGTAATGCAAGCATAACTACAATACGTCCCATTTTATCGAAATGCATTTCTGTTATATAGTGTTCAAGTTTATAATATTTACGGAAAACATACATAGCTACAACTACTGCACCGGAACCCACTAAAAATGCGCCTGAAATAAAATAAGCACCAAAGTTTGTGCTATCCCAACCAGGTCTGTAAGTAGTGGCAAATAACCAAGACGTTACAGTATGTATGCTGAATGCTACGGGTATTATTGCAACACAAAGAATACTAATTGCTTTTTCGCTAATATGGAACTGCATGTGTGTACCTTTCCAAAATGAACCTAAGAATTTATATAATTTATGAAATCCTTTATTTTCTTTTCTTGTAAGCAGAATTTGTATATCCGGTAGCAATGGAAGATAAAGTAAAAATAAGCTTATTACAAAATAGGTAATTATTACTGTTACGTCCCAAATAATGGGAGACTGAAGCCTGCCATACAAAAATAAATTATAAAATCTTTCAGGTCGCCCCATATCAACAATAATGATGAGAGACGCAAAAGTGATTGCCGAAACTGCAATTATTTCCGAAATTCTTGTTAATGGTGTACTCCAATGAACGCCTGTAAGCCTTAGTACCGCTGTAATTAAAGACCCTACGAGACTTATTGCCACAAAAAATACGAAGTTAGAAATATAGATACCCCAAGATGCATAATCACGCATACCGGTTACAATAAGTCCGTATTGTAATTGGCGAATATAAGCAAAAAGACCAACCGCACAGAACGTAATTAATATTGCAGTCCAAATCATTCCTCGTCTTCCAAACTTTTGAGGAAGCAAGTCGGATTTAATTTTTTCATCTGTTAAAATTATTTTTTCCATTTTGAATTATTTTTTTAAATGATTAACTTTTTCCTTTTTCATTTTCAAGACCTTTTTCAAAAGGGAAATTACGGCTGGCAGGTGGCAGATAATAAACGCTTGGGTGTGTACCTAAATCATCCATTAACTGGTAACCGGCTTTATCTTTTACGAGGTCGCTGAATCTAAATGTTTCTGCACCGTTAGTTACACTGTCTTCATTAATATCACCAAAGAAAAATGTGCCGTTAGGGCAAGCAGATACGCAATGTGGTATTTCACCCTTTCTTGCCATATCGGGGCAGAAATCGCATTTACCAACAGTACCAACTTTTTGTGGCATACTGCTTTCGCAAGAATAAGGTTGTGCAGCAAGTTCCGGAGTAACCATATCTGACTTTTCCCAATTAAATACACGAATAGAATAGGGGCAGGCAGCCATACAGAATCTACAACCTACACATCTGTCTGCATCTATTAATACAATACCATCCTGGCGTTTAAAGGTTGCATCTACCGGACAAACTTTTACGCATGGAGGCTGGTCGCAATGCATACAAGTTGTAGGTTGCCAATAAGGAGCAGTATGTTCACCTTCCTCCATTGGATACACTTTTAACCAATTTAGGTCGGTATGTATATGGTGCATGTGGTTACACGCTTCCTGACATTTCCTTAGATTTTTACATCTGGAAAGGTCAATAACCATTACAAATTTTTTACCCGGAATACCTTTACGTGCCTCACTATTTGAAACAGCAGGCATTTCGGGTACAGGTTTTAAAAATGCTTTATCAACTTCTATCACTTCACCATCCACAGACAAGAGTTTTACTTTTTCTCCTGTGGGTTTAATATCTGTTCCTCCGGTATCGAAAGGATTTCCCTTTGATGAGCATCCTGCAAGTGCTAAACCTGAAACTACCAGCGAAGCAAGAAACTCTTTTCGGGAAGTGTTATTTGTGTTCATGAGTATCATTTAAAAAATAGAATAATATACTATTTGCGGTTTACCCAATTTTGTAATTCTTTATTGGTTACTTTCCTGCTAGCAGAAGCTAAAAGGGATGCATCAACCTCTACAAGAGTACCATCTTGAGCAAGCATTTTTATGGTTTTGGCTTTTTTTGCAACAGGGCGTTTAAAAATACCACCTACAAATGCAAAAATGGACAATACGCCAAGCCAACCCAAAAGTTTTCTTCTTGTTACATTAGAATCTTCATTTTTCATAAAACTGAAGCCTGTTTAATTTGTTTCTATAAAATATGGTGTCGAATAACCTGTGTTCCTTAATTATTATTAAAATGCTCAGCCGGAACATGAATATTTTCAGGTAGTGAGGCTTAAAAAAAACCGGGCTGTTTTTAATCAGACTTGTAAACAGCCCGGTAACATTAATAAGAGTTTTGACTTAATGACTTTAGAAATTATTTTTTCAAAGTTCTCAAGTAATTAACAACGTTCCATACGTCGTTTGCTTCAGGCATTTTTTTCTTAAAACTTGGCATATCATCTCTACCTTCATTAATTTTATAGAAAAGAGAGCCATCAGCTTGTGATTGGAATGCTGATTTAGAAAAATCGCCCGGTTCTGTTTTTAAAGTAGATGCTTTTGTACCATCACCTAAACCTGATTTACCATGGCATGATTGGCAATGTTTTGCATACAATGCTTTACCTGCATCTATTGACTCAGTACTTGATTTTACCGGATTAGACATTTTGTTTTCTTTGTCTGGTGCATTCCATGGTTTTTTGTCTGGTGCAAATGCAAAGCAAATAACAGATAACCCGATTACT
>CAIWXG010000010.1 GCA_903916555.1 uncultured Bacteroidota bacterium | reverse complement strand
TGGATGAAATTAAAAAGGAATTAAAAGTAAAATTTCCCAAAGCAGAAGTTGAAATATACATTAGGGCACACGGTAATATGCATGACCGAAATATTTATTCAAATAGTTTTTGGCTGACTTGTGATTATGGTTTTCAAAAAATATATAATGATGCTACAAAATGGTCAATATTGCCAATAGGCACATATTTTACACAATATGAAAAACGCAAAACTGCAACAGTAAAATTTATAGCCAATGAAAAGCAAAAGAGCGAAAACTACTTGGTTCTTGGATAGTTCATTAAATTAAATAAAATAAAATAAATATTTGTGTTTATATATATGCAGCAAAAGCATTTACCTCTTTAGAATTAATACAGTGAATTAAATATATTAAAAAAGCAGGATTATTTTGAAGATAAAATTAAGTTTTGAATTTCTTTATTTGTCAAAGTAGCAATATCAGATTTATCATAAATTGTTATTAAATTAACAATTACAGATGCATATTCCATATTTTTGCTTTCAACCTCAATTGTTTCTAATAAAGTTATAATCCTTGCACCTCCACTTTTGCCTTTATTTTTGCTTTTTATTTGTAATCTTATTTTGTAAATTTCATTCCCTAATGGTGTTCCCAGTTGAGGTTTTTGGCATAGATCTTGTTCTAATTTTGCTAAATCGTTTAGCAAGGATGGATATTTTTTTATTAAAGGTTTAGTAGCTTGTTTAAAAGTTTTAGTAATATTAACAACTACATTCATTCAAAAAATCTTTTAAAGTCTGAAGTTTTTCACCTGCTGCATTTGCCTTTTTTACTTCAAGAATGCCATTTTTAATTTCGGTCATTAATTTTACTTTATTCTGTAATTTCTTATATTTTTCATTAATATCGTTCCATTTATTTAGTGGTATTAGCACAGATTGTTTTTCTCCGTTAGTATCAAGTATATATTTTACAGCATTTGCCATATTATCTATTTTATGTAAAGTTAGAAAAAAATCAATACACTATCAATTAAAAAAATGCCAAACATTTGAAAAACATGTTAAGGCACAATAAACGAACTAGGGTAATTTTGATTCTACAAAAAGTGAACAAAAAACCACACATTTTCATTTGTTTAATATATTAAATTTATAACATGTAGGGTAGAATCGTTTTCACCCTACATGTTATAAACAGGTTGGTTGTTGGTATCGCTAATTTGCACATCATATTACCATTACCTCAAAAAAGTCTTGTTTATTAAAATATTTTTGAGCCAGTTGCAGGAGTTTCTCAGGGCTTACTGTCTTATAAGTGTTTATGTTATTATTAAAGTGTTCTTCGGTAAACCCATATAATATAAGAGTACGCCAACGTCTAAGTATCGAAAACGGCCCGTCTAAATCACCAAGCAACCCACCTAAAAGGTAATTTTTTACTAAAAGCAGTTCTTCATCGGGGGCTTGTTCGTTGCATAATAGCTCCATTTCTTTATATATTTCTACTATTGCTTTTTCAGCTACATCTCTGCCTGTTTCGGTATGTACAACTAAAGAACCACCGTTTTTTTCTGCAACCAAAGAACTGTAAATACCATAAGTATAGCCTTTATCTTCTCTAATATTACTCATTAGTCTGCTGCCAAAATAGCCACCGAATAGTGTATTCAATACCACCATTGGTGCAAAATCCGGGTGCTGCTTATCAGGGAATAAACGACCAATACGCACTGCTCCTTGCACCCCATTTATATCATTTGTAATTCTAATTGTCTTCTCGTTCGACGATGAAATATCAAATGTATTTCTCTGCAAAAAGTTTTGTTGGTATATTGTATTGTTACCGAAAATAGCATTCATGCATTTTACCTCAACGCTACCCATTTTGCCAGCCATAAATATTTGCATATTGGCAATATTAAAATGAGCAGTATAAAACTGAAGTAAGTCTTGTCTGGTAATAGCTTCTATATCTTCTTTTTTAGTATAGCGACCATACGGATGATGCTCACCAAATAATAAGGCATCTATATGTCTATTGGCTACAAATTCGCATTGGCGCAAATTGATAAGTAATTTTTGAATAGCATTTTTTTTATGCAATTCCACTTCGTGTTCCGGAAATTGGGCATCTGTAATTATTTCGTAAACTATAGGTAATAAAGCCGGCAGATGCTTGGTTAAGCTATAAAGTGTAATAGTCCCATAATCGTTATTGGCAGCCACTTTAAGTTGTGCACCATAAAACTCTAAAGCCTCATTTATTTGTTCTGCATTATATTTAGTAGTACCGTTTTTCAATAGGGCTGCAACTGTATGTGCAACAGCAGTTTTTTGTTCTTGCCATAAACCGGCAGGAAAAACCCAATCTATCTGCACAACATCTTGCACACCGGCATTTAACCAATAAAAAGGCAAGCCATTATTTAAATTTTCTTTATTTATAGAAGGTAATATATAATCAAATTCTATTGCATCGTGTATTTGAGGTGCTGTTTTTCTATCTACTATCATTTCCAATTATTTTATCAAAGATAAGAATGCAAAGGGATAAAACGTGTGTTATAAACAAAAAGGGTTTACAGAATATCAAAGTTTTAGTCTTTTATAAAAAAGGCTCTTAATTCGCCTGCATCTTCGGCTTTCATTTTGCCGGCTAATAATAATCTTAGTTGTCTGCGGCGTAATGCACCATCATACATTTTTTGTTCAGCCTCTGTTTCCGGTATCAATTCTGGCACTATACGCGGGCGGCTATTGGGGTCTAAGGCTACAAAGGTAAAATAGGCCTCATTCGATAAATATTTATATTGTGCTGCTAAGTCTTCGCCCCATACTTTTAAGTAAACCTCCATAGAAGTACTAAAAGCACGAGTAAGAGTTGCTTCTATTGTTAAAAGATTGCCTAATTTAATGGGGTTGGCAAACGAAAGATTATCTACCGAAGCCGTTACTACCGGACAATTGCAATGTTTCATTGATGCTATCGCGGCAGCTATGTCCATATAATGCATTAACTTACCACCCATTAAATTGCCTAACAGGTTAGTATCATTTGGTAACACAAGTTCAGACATTACTATATATGAATCTTTAGGATTTTTTGCTTGCATAGCTTTACTATTTTTTTTGCGAAGGTACTATATAAGGGCTATGGAAATCTTATATAACAATATGAAAAAGCAATAAGGTGTATTGTATTTAAATCTATAGCTTAATGTAACTCTATTATTAAAAGCGTAAAGCTACAATTGTAATGTAAAATCCTATTACCTTTGCCAATCATTGCATGGGCGTATTTTCAGACATACATCACTTACCCGAATTTAGGAATGCCGTTGTAACTATTGGTACTTTCGATGGTGTGCATTTAGGTCATAGAGAGATACTAAAGGAAGTAGTTAACTATGCCAAATTGGTTAATGGCGAAAGTGTATTAATAACTTTTGACCCACACCCGCGAAAACTACTTTTCCCTAACCAACCATTAGGATTACTTACTCCATTGGCTACTAAAATAAAATTAATTCTTGATGCCGGTATTGAACATATTGTGGTAATGCCTTTTACAAAAGAATTTGCTCAAAAAACAGCAAACGAATATATTATCAATTTTATTTCCGGTTTATTTCATCCACATAATATTATTATTGGTTACGACCATCGTTTTGGCAATGACAGGAAAGGAGATATTAACCTTTTAAAGCAATTTGGCCCAAGTTTAGGCTACGAAGTAAAGGAAATTCCTGCCCAACTTATTGATGATGCAGCCATAAGCTCTACTAAAATAAGAAATTATTTAATATTAGGGCAAATAAGCAATGCTAATAAAATGCTGGGTCGTTTTTATTCTCTTGCAGGTATTGTAGTACATGGCAATAAATTAGGCAGAACAATTGGCTATCCAACTGCAAATATAAAGCCAAATGATAGCGACCAATTATTACCGGCATTGGGTATTTATGCCATTAAAGTTATACACAATAATATTACTTATGCCGGTATGCTTAATATTGGTTATAACCCTACGGTTACAGATAAAAAAGAACTAAGAATAGAGGCAAATATATTTGATTTTAATAAAGATATTTATGGTCAAAACTTAGAAATCCTTTTTATTGAAAAAACAAGAAACGAAATAAAATTTGCTACCTTAAATGAATTAAAGGAGCAATTACATCAAGATAAAATGGATGCAATTAGGGCAAATGAATTAGTTAATATTTAAGCAAAATGGCTCTTATTGCATCTTCTAATACAGGGTATTTAAATACGAAACCGCTATCTTTTATTTTTCTTGCACTTACATTGCAACTTTTAAGTATTTCAATACTCATTTCTCCAAGTAAAATTTTAAGTGCAAAAGAAGGGGCAAAAACCGGTATTTTTATGCCACCCATTACCCTGGCAATAGTGAATATAATTTTTTTCTGATTGGCAGGTTTGGGACTTACTGCATTATAAATGCCTTCCATTTTAGTATTTTGTATTGCATAAGCAATCATTTCAGCTAAATCATCGGCATGTATCCAACTCATAATTTGATTTCCGCTGCCTAAAATTGGCATAATACCATATTTTAATGGATTATAAAACTCAGGGAATGCACCATTTTCTTTTGCTAAAACAATACCAAAACGAAAAATAACCGTTCTCATTAAACTACTTGCATTCAGGGCTTCATGTTCCCATTGTTGGCAAATAGTACCTAAGAAATCGGTAGAAGAAGAGTCAGTTTCAATAAATGGTTTTTGATTTTTTACTGTTGCACCGTAAAACCCTATTGCAGAGGCAGATATAAATGATTTACAATTGAATGCATGTAATTTTAATTGTTCTATTAAAAAGTGTGTACCAATAATTCTAGATTCAGCAATTTCTTTTTTTCGTTCTTTAGTCCACCTTTTTTCTGATACTCCTGCACCAGACAAATGTACCATTGCATCCAATTTCTTTAACGCTTCTGTATCACATTTTTCATTCTTGGGGTCCCAAAAGGCAAATGTTACATTTATCTTTTTTAATAAATTATCTTTTTTTCTTGTAAAAATAATAACATGATACCCTTTTGTAATTAGAGCATTTGTAAGATGCGAGCCTACTAAACCACTACCACCTGTTATACCAATCGTTTTCATTTAAGTAAATAATCTATTAGTATTCAAATGTAGTCTATTTTATAAAACAAGATTTAGATAAGTATTTGACTCTCATTTTTAATAATGTTTTTATTATAAATTTAGCAACAATACAATATAACTTATTAGGTAGCGTTAAACATAAAACCAATTATAGATGAACAAAACTTTACACAAAAAACTTACACAAAAAACCATTTACTTTCATACTCCAACTATTTCCTCATCAGCTACTATGGATGATGTACTTACACAAATAGTTTTTGAAAGAAAAATTCAGCAACAAATTTCAAGAGATTTATTAAGTCCTAGAGCTGAATCAATTCAGTTTTTATTGCAAAAAAGCAGAGATATTTGAAAAATATGTTTGGGAATAGATTTTAAGGAGGGATTAACTTTATAGTTACTTGTAAATAAATATTAAATATAGCATATTTTAAGTTTAAGTCAATAAATCTACACACTCAAATACATACAATATTTAACATGCATTTATAGCCATTATTAGGCAAATTGATACTTTTACTTTATTTTTGCCTTCCCAATTATGCGTTTACAACATAAAAATATTCTCTTTTTTTGTATCGGTCTTTTCTTGTTTTGCTCTTGTGGCAATTTCGAGAAGATTAGAAAAAGCAGCGATGTGAATTTTAAGATGACCAAAGCTAATGAATATTACGAAAAACAAGACTATCAACATGCCAATGAGTTATATAAGGAATTAATGCCCATAATGAAAAGTACCAGGAATTATGAAGCACTTTGTTATAAATATTCATATACATTTTATTATTTAAAAGATTATATACAAGCATCTTACCACTTTAAAAACTTTACTGAAACCTTCCCTGCAAGTAAAAATGCTGAGGAATGTGAATATTTAAGTGCATTATGTCTTTATAAATATTCACCTAAATTTACACTCGACCAAACAAATACAGTAAAAGCTTACGAAACGCTGCAATCTTATTTAAATAAATATCCTAAATCGGAAAGAGCAAAAGAAGCCGGTGAGTATATAGACCAAACAAGAAGAAAATTAGAGTTAAAAGAAGCAGATGCAGCAAAACTATATTTTAATATAGGGCAGTATAAAGCAGCGACTGTAGCATATAAGAGTGTATTAAGGGATTATCCTGATTCACCAAGTAGCGACTTATATCAATTAATGATTATAAAAGCTATGTATAAATATGCTTTTGCGAGCATTATAGAAAAACAAGAAGAACGATATGCAACTGCTATAAGTGCTTATAATGATTTTAAGGAACTATATCCTAAAAGTAAATACCAAGAAGAAGCAGAAAAATTATTTAAAGATTCAGATAATAACGTAAAAAAAATAAAGAATGAGTTACCAAAATAAGAGGTCATTGTCTTCAATGAATCCATTAGTAGAAACACGCGATGTTGTAGCTATGAAAGAAAAAACAGGCAATCTTTACGAATCAATAGTTGTTATTTCAAAACGTGCCAGCCAGATTTCAGTAAATATGAAGGAAGAACTTCATAAAAAATTAGATGAATTTACCGTTCATGGCGATAATTTAGAAGAAGTACACGAAAATAAAGAGCAAATAGAAATTTCTCGTATTTACGAACGTATGGCCAATTCGTCATTACAATCAATCAACGAATTTAACGACGACCAAATTTACTATCGCAAAAAACAATAAGTTTTAAATAGTATTTTTTAATATTATTATTTTATACAATAGTATAAGTCTATTAAAAAGGCTTATACTATTGTTGTTTTATTCAAACAATCTAATTTTTTAAATTATGTCGAAAACATACAAACATTTATTTTTTGATTTAGACCATACTTTATGGGATTTTGAAAAAAATTCGGAAGTAACATTAAAGAAATTGTATGATGAATATAATTTAAAAGGCTTAGGTATAGATGATTTCAATGAATTATTTACCCGATATAATGTGCATAATGATAAGTTATGGGAAAGATATAGAAACGGATATATAAAACGGGATGAATTGCGATGGAAAAGAATGTGGCTTATGTTGCTTGATTATAAAATTACAGATACTGCTTTGGCTCACGAATTAGGTATAGCTTATTTAGAAATATTACCTACTCAAACCTTGCTTATGCCACATACAAAAGAAGTATTGGAACACTGCAAAGATAAATATGAGTTGCATCTTATTACAAATGGTTTTGAAACAACACAAAGAATAAAATTGCAATTTTCGGGTATATCGAGGTATTTTAAAAACCTTATTACATCAGAAAAAAGCAATAGCATGAAACCACATAAAGAAATTTTTGACTATGCACTAAAAATAACGAATGCAGAAGTACATGAATCTATTATGATTGGCGATGCAATAGATATTGATATTCTTGGTGCTATTAATGCCGGTTGGGACCAAGTATATTATAATCCTAAAAAATTAGTCCATAGCCGTAAACCAACATTTGAAGTAGTCCATCTACAAGAATTATTAGAAATATTTTAATGAATCTTATTTAATTATAACTTCATCAACTACTTGAGTATTAAAATATTCATTTATTCTTGTAATTATTTGTGCTTTGGCTACTATTAATTCCTGTTTTAAAGGGCCAACATCTGTGTATATTGTTAGTTTTCTGTTCTGTAAGGTTACATTACGAGTATATTTTGCAATCGTTTTACCCATTATTATTTCCCACTCTTTATATAACCTAAGTTCGAAAACTTTCGGCTTCCAATTAGATTTCTCTAAGAATAAATCTAATGCTTCGCCAATGCTGTATGTACCCATAATTACAAATGAAACTAATGCAATTTTACAAATTTTAAGTCAGAAAAACAAAGCTGATTTATTCAAATAGATCTTGTTTAGACATTGGTTTTTCTTTAATCAACCATTTAAATCGGCTTAGGTGAGCAGCAGAAAAATCAACTTTTTCCATAGGTGTCATAGCCTGATGAACATCTATTTCGAAATGAATTTTTTTTATGTTTTTATTTTCAAAATATATTTTCATTTTTTCGCTTGTTCCTTCCGTTTCACCTATATATGCCCCTTTAGCATCTTTTGAATAATAGATAGACTCTGCATTTGGGAAAACGACCATTTTTGTAATTGCATTATCTTTGAAATAGGCAGTTAATGTTTTACCCTGTATCTGGTCGAACAATTTTGCTATTTCGGGACCTGTTTGCGATACCATAAAAGCATTATTAGGAACATATAAACTTTTAAGACCTCCACTATCATCAATATGTAAAATCATAGTATCACCCAATATCTGGCTTTGATGAGACCACATTACAGGTGCATAAATTAATCTTATTGTAGAATCTGCCCTTGAATAACTGATACTATCACATTTGCCTTGCATAGAATCAGAAAATATGCGTACATGGTGATAGCCAACAAATAGCATTGGTGCTGTGGTATCTGCTGCCGTACTATCAATTATTGTATTTGTTTTTTTTGAAATAAGTTCGCTATGCTTATTGTTTTTTTTATTTATTTTTTTTGAGTTTTCTTGCTTCATACCAACAATATCATTGGTATCAATGTTTGCTTTTTTATTAATTGTATCTGCTATAGTTATTACAGACTTTTTTTTACTTTTTATTAATTCTACCTTTGGTATTAAAAGAGGGTAGGCATGAAAAGTATCTGCTCTTATGTAAATTGTATCTTTACCGTTCACCTGCTCTAAAACAGGTTTTATAGTAGCCCATAATACTCGCTGTTTCTTAAAATATTCTGCATGTCCACAATACAATTTAGAATGATGAATGGTATCAATTGAAATTACATGTCCATCAGCATACCCATAACCACTAATCTTATTATAATATAAAGAGTCTCCTTCTAAATAATGCTCTTCGCTATATAATGAAGAATGACCGGTGAAATGTGCAATCCCTGTTTTACTGTTATAAGTTCCGTTACTGGTATTCAATATAGATTTATCATTTGTTATCACCGATTTTGAATAAAATGTAATCACTTTAGTATCTGTGTTATAGGTAAGGTCTTCTGATTTAATATTATAACGAGCATCTTTTACAATAACATTTTTAGTAAATCTAGCCTCTTTTTGCTGCACATTATAAACACCTTCTGTACTGCTTACTGTTGTAGAATCTGTTTCAAGGGTTCCGCCTGTTTTATATACGCCCGTTTTTGTGCCTACATTATAGGTAAGTTCATTACAATGCAATTTATTTTTGCCATCTGTAAGGCTTACATTTTCTTGCATATAAGCCTCTTTTGTGTTAGCTGTATATCGCAAATAATTACTAAAGGCTTTTGTACCATCTTTCTGTATAATTTTTACATTACTGAATGCTTCAAAATTTTTTGTAGTCGTATTTTGGTAAGCACTATCACAATATAAAGTATCGCTACCTTGTTTAAAGATTACATCGCCAATAAATTTATTATATTCTCCTGAATCTGTTTTATTATAAAAAGCATTTTTAGAATTTAGTATTTCTATGGTAATTTTATTAGCAGTATCTTTTTGTTGTCCTAGTACTGATAATTGTAAGAATAGGAATAAAATACCTAAAAAAGGCAATTTATATATTCTGAAAATCTCTTTATTTTTAAATCTTATTCTAACTCTTTGTTTGTTATCAATCATTATTTATAAGTTCCTTATTGCAGAAATACTTAATTTATATGTTTGGTATTTCAATTATTTTATTTGCTACAAAATTATTTTTAATTAGGTTGCGAGGGTGTTAATATTTATTCATTTATATTATTTAAATGAAAAAAGTGCATATTATATAATACGCACTTTAACTTAAATTATAAAAACAAATTATCTATTGAATAATAAATTTCTCTATAGCTTTTGTATTATTTTCATAACTCCAAATTGCAAAATAAACACCTTTAGGCAAATTGTGTAAATCAATGTTTGTTAATGTATTAGTGATAATATTTTTAGAAATCAGTTTACCGGCTATATCTAAAATATTTATTTTACCTGCTGAATAGGGTAGTGAAATAGTTATATTTGTAGTTGCCGGATTAGGATAAATATCCATAGGTTTGATAAATGGAACTGTTTGTATAAAAGTAGTAGGGTACGTTAAAGATTCAAAAGCACCTAAATCTATAAAACCGCCTATTATTCTGTGATGCCCAGCATAATCTACCGTATCCGGACAAGCACCTGTAACGTTTCCTCTGTTTATGCAATAAGATGTAGAAGTTAAGCTAAAATCTGCTGTAGTGGCATCCTCTGTTACCATATCTGTTAGGGTTGGAGATACAAACCCTGGGTTTGTGCCCACATAATTGGTTGTAGTATCGCCTATAAGTATTAAACCACTGCCACCACCTAAAAAGTAACTATTATGTACATTATTTTCAGAATAGTTATTTTCGTATAATAAAGTATCCGCAAATGTTATATACATAGAAATGGTTGTATCAGGCAAGCCTGAAAGACCATAAGTAGTAGTACCATTATTTTTAAATATATTATTTTTTATATCAACACGAGTATGGCCACTGGTAACAGAATCATTAAATATATAAATGGCACCACCGGTAGGGCTTTGGTTATTTACAAAATCATTATTAGCAATCGTAGCACTCGTCCAAACTATATCTATACCACCTCCCCATAATTGTGCATAATTATTAGCTATAATATTATTACGTATCCAAAAATAACTTGGTATAGACCCACCTTCGCCACTTATGCGTACACCACCACCACCTTCTACCGAACCACAAGCAGAACTACCCGTAAAGCCAACTAAAGTTTTATTATTGCATATTAAATTACCAACAATATCAACATTTCCTATTGACGCAGAAAGAGCTCCATCGTATTGACTAATATTATGATGAATTTTATTTGCCCTTATTATGCCATCACTATTATGCATATCAACTGTTGCTGCAAATGAGTTAGCTGTTTGTGTATTTTGATAAAACTCATTACTATCCACTAAAAATTTAAGATAATAACAGGACAGTAAGTCTGCTGAAGAAGTATTATTATACATTCTGCAACCATGTATATGTATATTTCCATTTTGGATTGTTATAATATTTCCATTTGATACATTATTATATATATTGCAATTTGCAATTTCAAAATTATGAGAACTGTCTGCTGGACAGGCAATTATACTATTACCATTATTATGAAAAAAGTTACAATTTGCAATGGAAAGTGGTCTAAAATACATTTTCAATCCACTTGCTTTCATATCGTAAAAATTACAATAATTAAATGTTGACAATAAAGGCGATGTTGCCCAATAATCACCTATACGAATACCTTTCCAACCGCCTGCCGAACTTGTGTCGTACCAACCTGTAGTATCCTGTACATGAAAATTAATTGGTAAAGAAGCTGTTCCTGAAGCTGTTAATATTCCATATACCTGCATATTATAGGGTCCTTGATAAATAACTTCTACACCGGGGTCTATAACTAAAACACTATCTACTGTAATCGTATCGTTACAATAAACTAAATAAGGCGAACCACTAAGCGTCCAATGACCGGAAACATGTGTATTTGTAATGCTGGTAGAAGCAAATAGTTTTACAGCAAAAAACAAAATAAAACCTACTAATGTAATTTTTCTCATAAATAAACCATTGTTATAAATATAAAGACGTTGAATTACGTGATTTCGTTAGTCTTTGAAATAAAAAATCCTGATAAACTTTTTTAGAAGTTTATCAGGATTCAATAAACAATATTAATTTCTAACCTCCAAATGCATTTATGCCTGTTACATCCATACCTGTAATCAATAAGTGTATATCATGTGTGCCTTCGTAGGTAACTACAGATTCTAAATTCATCATGTGCCTCATAATACTAAATTCACCGGTAATACCCATGCCACCTAAAATTTGTCTTGCTTCACGAGATATTCTCAATGCAATTTCGCAACTGTTACGTTTAGCCATAGAAATTTGTGCAGGAGTAGCTCTGTCTTCATTACGTAAAACGCCAAGACGCCAGTTAAGCAATTGACTTTTTGTAATGTCAGTAATCATTTCTGCCAATTTCTTCTGTGTTAATTGAAAACCGGCAATTGGTCTGCCAAATTGTACTCTTTGTTTTGCATAACGCAATGCTGTGTCATAACAGTCCATTGCTGCACCTAATGCACCCCAAGCTATACCAAATCGGGCACTTGACAGGCAAGATAATGGACCTTTAAGACCTTTTACTTTAGTAAAAATATTTTCTTTAGGTACTTTTACATTATCAAAAACCAATTCGCCTGTTGCTGAAGCACGTAAGGACCATTTACCATGCGTTTCCGGTGTTGTAAATCCCTCCATACCACGTTCCAAAACCATACCGTATATCTCACCGGCTTCATCTTTAGCCCAAACAACTGCAATATCTGCAAAAGGTGCATTCGATATCCACATTTTTGACCCATTAAGAATTACATGGTCTCCGGCATCTTTAAAGTTAGAAAGCATACCGGCAGGATTAGAACCATGATTAGGCTCTGTAAGACCGAAGCAACCCATTAATTCTCCGGTAGCTAATTTAGGCAGATACTTATGTTTTTGTTCCTCACTGCCATATTTATAGATAGGAAACATAACTAAAGACCCTTGCACTGAAGCAGTAGAGCGAACACCTGAATCTCCGCGTTCCAATTCTTGCATCATTATTCCATAAGAAATATAATCAAGACCCGGCCCGCCATATTGTTCAGGTACAAAGGGACCAAAACAGCCTACTTCGCCTAAGCCTTTAATAATCTGCTTTGGGAAAGCTGCTTTTTGAGCATAGTCTTCAATAATTGGTGAAATGTCTTTTTTAACATACGCTCTTACAGTATCGCGTATCAGTTTATGTTCTTCAGTCAATAATTCATCAACTAAATAATAATCCGGATGTTGGTATAAATCTTTTTCCATGTTTTGTTAAAGTTAATACTTAAATAAGTAGCAAAGGTAGCATTTTTGACAGATTGGTATAATTTTACAGGCAGATTTATAAATTATATTATTTTGAATAGGTATTGGTGTGTAATTTTTACTATTATGATTAAAAATAAGTTTTAGTAAAATATAATACAACTATAACAAATAATGATGCGATTTTGCAAATTATGGAACATAATTTGTGGTAATAAAGAATAGATATTCAAGTTTTTTTAGAGAAAATTGTTATATATTCTAGGTTTTAAAAATAAAAAGGATAAAATATGAGGCAGTTAAAAATTGCCACCCAGATTACGAACAGAGACTCGCAGGCAGTTGAGAAATATTTGCAGGAAATAAGCAAAATTTCAATGATTACACCTGAAGAGGAAACCATTCTTGCCCAAAAAATACACATGGGAGACCAACGTGCATTGGAGAAATTGGTTAAATCAAATTTACGTTTCGTAGTATCGGTGGCTAAACAATACCAACATCAAGGTTTATCGCTTAGCGATTTAATAAATGAAGGTAATTTAGGCTTAATTAAAGCCGCACAACGTTTTGATGAAACGAAAGGTTTCAAGTTCATCTCTTATGCCGTTTGGTGGATTCGACAATCTATACTGCAATCATTAGCAGAGCAAGGTCGTTTAGTTCGTCTTCCTCAAAATAAAATAGGTACTTATAATAAAGCCAATAAAGCATTTATTGCTTTTGAACAAGAAAATGAGCGTGAACCGTCAACCGAAGAATTAGCCACTATTTTAGATATGAGCGAGACGGAAGTTACTAATATTTTTACAAGTAACACCCGGCATACATCTCTTGATGCACCTGTGCATGAAGCAGAAGATGTAGCAATGGGTGATTTGCTTGAAGGTAGCAGTGATACTGACGATGATGTAATGAAAGATTCTTTACGAAATGAAATACGCAGGATATTAAAGTCATTGAGTATTCGTGAAGCTGAAATTTTGGCAGCTTATTTTGGCTTAGAAGGTGAAAGTGGTGCCACAATAGAAGAAATAGGTGAAAAATATGACCTCACAAAAGAACGTATCCGCCAAATAAAAGAAAGAGCTATTAAGCGCTTACAAAAAGCTAGATATAGTAATGCTCTTAAAGTTTATTTAGGTTAATAAAATTGTAGATATTAAATAAAAAACTGTTTGATTATTGAAATCAAACAGTTTTTTTTATTTGAGTAGAATGGTATTTTTATATTAATAATTTTGGATAAAAAACATGGTTATAAATTTAATACTTGGTGATATTACAAAAACAAAGGCAGATGCTATTGTAAACGCAGCAAATACAACATTGCTTGGTGGGGGTGGTGTTGATGGCGCAATTCATAGGGCAGGTGGTATTACAATTGTTGAAGAATGTAAAAAAATTATAAAGAAGCAAGGAAGTTGTGGTGTAGGTGAGTCTGTTATAACAACAGCCGGTAATTTACCAGCAAAATTTGTAATTCATACAGTAGGACCAATTTGGTATGGAGGTACAAATAATGAAGACCTGCTACTTACAAATGCATATAAAAATTGTCTACAACTTGCCGTTGAAAATGAAGTAAAGAAAATAGCTTTCCCAAATATAAGTACCGGTGTTTATAATTTCCCAAAAGAAAGAGCTGCTAAAATTGCAATAAATTCCGTTTTAGATTTTCTTAATACAAGCTCAATTCTTGAAGAAATAATTTTTGTATGTTTTGACAAGGAGAATTATGTTATTTACGAAAACATACTTAACACTAAATAATATTTTTTAATAAATAAGGTTTGAAAATTATCTTATCTTCTACTGCATGCCATTCGTTGGTGCACCCAATTCTTTTTTCTCTGCTAAAGAATCGCTGGGAAATTACAATTTAAATAAAACAATTGCAACAACCTAAAAAACAAATGAAGCAATGAAAAACACAATAAAATAACGCGAATCGGTTTTGTATTGTGCTATTCCCATTTAATTACCTATAACTAATGATAGTAATGCCAATACTAAAAGTAGGTGATTCTTTTTATGCATTAAATAGTTTTAAACACAATTACTTAGTAAATAAAATAGCATATTTATATACTAATTCTTATTATTCAGCAATAAGCCAAGAACTTTTATTTCTTCCTGTAATAGTCATATAAAACACAAGGCCTCCAATAGGTATAAGTATAGCCCTGACTATGTCAATCGTTTTTTCTGGAATTATTCCACTTTTGTTTAAATACATTGTAATTAAATATATTACCATAAACATAACACCCAAACTACGCCATCTGGAGTTTACAGGTGCCATAGATATTGTTTTTGTTTCGTTTTCGCTAAGAGAAAACTTATAGTCTTCTGTGTTTTGTTTTGCCACATTAGAAACTGCTACATTTAAAGTGTGTTCTCCGGCTGGTAGTTCGATTTCCAAAGATTTACCGGCAGATGTTTTTCCTGCTTCTTTATTATCGATTAGTACATTCACTTTCGCTAATATGAATATGATGGAGTCTTTCCTTTTTACAATTAGTTTTGCCATAATTTTTTTTATGAAATTACTGCTATTATTTGCTTAATACGAATATTTTTCAATAAATATGAAATGCAATTATTTTATTTATACAAATATTGTTAATAATGCAATATTTATTGTTGCAATTTTAATATATTCCAAATTTTTCAGGTTTCTCTATACAAAAAAAAGTCAATTTTTCTGATAATTATCATTCTACATTATGATGTATATCATTGAATGTGTTTGTAAAAAAGTACAAATAAAGTAAATTTGCATTTAATTCATTAAAATACTAATTTATGAAAACATTAGCTTTTATTTTAGCAGGATTATTTACTTCCCTTATTTTTATTGGAGTAATTTTTAGGGTGCAGCATTGGCCTATGGGCGAATGGTTTTCTATTATTGGTGTAATTGGCTTTGCCTTTATTAGTGTTCCGGTTTATACCTATAATTTGTATTTGATGTCAAAGAAATAGTGTTGTTTTATATGTCTTTTCCGCAATTCAGCACTATAACTGGTCTATCATTTGGCATTTTGTTTGTTGCTTAATTTGGGCTAATAACAGTATCGAATATATTCTACATTAAACCCAGATTTTGCAGTTTGTTTATATAGTAAGACTTAATTGGAAGCGTTGTGATTTGAATATGCTAAATAATTCAATAAATCATTGTGTTTTATGAGATAACATTACCCTCTCTTTTTTATACAACTATGTACTCCAAAGTAATTGAACCCTAATGTAGAAAATTAGGCTCGGCTTCGCAAGTTAATTGGATGAAATAAGACTTAATACTACCTTATTAGTCTTCCATAGATAGCGCAACCATTTCGGCTATATCCATAACTTTTACACTATCTTCTTTTTCTAAGTTTTTTACACCATCAGTAAGCATTGTTGTGCAAAAAGGGCAATTAGCCGCAATAATTTTACTGCCTGAGTCCACGGCTTCTTCTGCACGGTTAAAGTTAACCCTGTCATCTCCCTTTTCTTCTTCTTTAAACATTTGTCCACCACCGGCACCACAACACATACCATTACTACGGCAGCGTTTCATTTCTACAACTGCGGCATAAAGTGCATTTAGCACCTCTCTTGGGGCTTCGTAAACGCCATTACCTCTGCCTAAATAGCAGCTATCATGGTAGGTAACCGATTTATTATAAAATTCATTCCATGTTTTAATTTTTATTTTACCCTCGCTAATAAGTTCATTAAGGAAGGTTGTATGATGTACCACATCATAAGTGCCGCCTAAAGCAGGGTATTCATTCTTTAATACATTAAAACAATGAGGGCAGGTAGTTACTATTTTTTTTATGCCATAACCATTTAGCACATTAATATTGTTGTAAGCCATCATCTGGAAAAGAAATTCGTTACCGGCACGGCGAGCGGGGTCGCCGGTGCAACCTTCTTCTTTGCCAAGTATAGCAAATTTAATACCTGCTTTATTTAAAATAAGCGAAAATGCCCTTGTTACTTTTTGTGCACGTTGGTCGAAACTACCGGCACAGCCTACCCAAAAAAGCACTTCGGGTGTTTCGTTATTAGCAATAAATTCTTGCATTGATTTTACTTGCATTGTAGTCTGTTTTTAAAGTTTTAAAAGTTAATCGGGTTTTTTAGGAAATAAGAACGGAGCATTGAGGCGTATTCGGTCTCGTCAGTCTGAAAGTTTATCAAAAACTCTTGGGCTGCTTGTCTTTGATTTGTTTCAGGATGTCCAAGTGCCAAATTATAAATAACTTTTATGAATTCTAAATTTTTTCTTCTATCATCATTAAGTGTTAACCTGTTTAGTCCTAGTTTTTCAATAGTAACATTACCTCTTGCATTTCCATTAATTGTAATGGCAATTTCATCAATAAAAGCAATATATAATTCCGGGTCATCATTTACAGGATGAATAAATAAAGGTTCTTCGTCTAAAATATTTTGGTTATGGTTCAAAGCTCTTTGCGACGGATTGGATAATGGGAAAAAGTTCTTTTTATTTTCACGATTACAAATTTCACACGAAACAAACAAATTATCCCAATTGTATGTAAGCCAATAATAGCCGGGTTTATTTACTTTCTCTTTATTTTGAATCCATCCTGCTTTAGGTCTGTAATGTTCAACATCCCCTGGTGATACATGATTGAAACTTGATTCACAAAAACAACATTTATTATTTTGCAAGTCAATTATTGTTTTTTTAACTTGTTTATGCCCATAAATATTAGGTTTGAATTTAAAATCAAGATTATCGCTATTAAATTCAGCTTTTAATTTTTCAGTTTCTGCGTCTCCCTTAGTAACTAAAATTTCAGGTGGGTCAGAGTTTATTTTTCTATTAATTCTGATCATTTTGAATTTTTTTATTTTTTAAAAAAGCAGCAGCCTGTTTAATTATTTCCATCGCATCTATTTCTTCTTTAGTGTTAGCTGTAGGTAAACTATGCGATACCTCGTTTAATTCATCTAATCTTTCTTGTTCTTTTGTGGTCAATTTCGCCTTTTGAATCAATTTAGTTCTTTCTTCCATTAGTTTTTCAACTTCAGGGTTTCTTGTACCTATATCAAATAAATCGCATGATAAAATTTGGTCTATCCGCCAATTTCTTACAAAATTTTTATCATTAATAATTTTCACAATAAATTCATCACCAACTTTTTCCTTTTTTAGTACAATTATATTGGCATCTTTAGGGGCGCTTTGTACAATTAATGGGCTGTGAGCCGTAACAATAAATTGTGCATTGGGGAACCTTTTTTCCAGAAAATCAAAAATATCTCTTTGCCATTTGGGGTGCAGGTGTAAGTCTATTTCATCTACAAGTATTACAACAGGCTCATGCAGTGGATTAGGGGATTTTGGATATTTTTCAACCATTCGCGCAGCAACATCTACTATCCAAGCCACCATAGTTTTATAACCAAAACTCAATTGTTTAATACCAACCCACCCATAAGGAGTTTTATATTGTATCTTTGGTATTTGTGTGATTATATCAGGTTCAAATTTAATATCAGTAATTTCAGGCAATATCTCTTTTTGAATTTGTAAAATATTGTCTCTTCTTTTTTCAAGAAACTCTTTCATTTTGGAATCTATGCTTGACTTTACGGCATAATCCATTTGTAATAACCATTCTTCAGCATTTATTAATTTTGCATCATCGTCAAATAGTGTTGCTGAATTATGTGGGGTAATTTCCTTTTGCGAAAATATGTTAAAACTTATACGTCTATTTGCACCATATCCAATAATGAAAAAATCCTCAATTCTTTTTTCCTTAATTAAGGAAGTAGAAGTAATGGGACCTTCCTTATTTACTTTGCTATATTCCTTAAAATCTAATGTAATAAATTCTTCTATTGATAATGATATTACTGCTATCACAATTGCATCTTTAGATTCTTTTTCATTTAAAGAGATTAATGAAAAATTCTCCCTATGATTAAATATTTTAGGCAACCAAGCAATCTCATTACTATTATTATCTTGTCTTCTAAATTCTTCTTGCTCCATCCCCGCCAAACACTGCAACAAAGTAGTTTTACCAGTACCGTTATCGCCCAAAATTACATTCCATTTTTGCCATTCGCCTTTATCATTGCTTAATTTTAAAATGGCTTCATCACCAAAACATCTAACGTTTTGCAGTTTTAGTTCTGTAAAATAGATTCCTTTATTTTCGTTTGCCATTTGTTGTATTTATTTAATATTTTATACTTTAAAGCATCACTCAAAACTCTTAGAATTTTACTGTGAAAATCGGCAAATTTTGCTATAGTCTTTTAGCTTTAAATACATAATGTCTATTTATTA
>CAIWXG010000009.1 GCA_903916555.1 uncultured Bacteroidota bacterium | reverse complement strand
CCTTACCTTACCATTAATATTACTAATTTATTAACTATTATAAAAGGTGTCTCCCTCAAACGCACTGCAGGTAAAGATTATGACCAATTAATAATTTTTTATAACGTGTTTTGTGAATAATCCAGGGTAAATATAAGTACATTTTTTAAAGTTTTTATATAATTTTTTTGTGGGGTGTTTAGGCTTAATAATTAGAATGAATTGTAAAGCCCAATAGAATCCGTCATTTCGCAATGCAGCCCCTTTTTCAGGGGCGAAATGGAGAAATCTGCCTAATGGGAGTAATGGCTTGAATAACAAGTTCTATCACCGGGCAGATTTCTTCATTTCATTGCGTCCCGATGAAAAAATCGGGACTGCATTACATTGCGAAATGACGGATTTGTTTGGGTTTTGTTTGCGGTTATATTTAAGTGTGCCACACCTTGGATGTGTGGCACACTTAAATATAAAAGTAAAAATCTATTTCTCCTCTTTTCTTTTCAAATAGCACTATCTTATTTTAAATCCTTAATTTTACCAACCAATTTTTTAATATGTTTTCAATCATAATACCTACTTGGAACAATCTGCCATTCATAAAACTATGTGTAGATAGTATCCGAAAAAATTCAGCATTCAGTCATCAGGTAATACTACATATAAATGATGGTAGCGATGGCACATTGGAATGGGCTAAAGAACAAGGTATCGATTTTACACATACTACCCAAAATGCAGGCATCTGCAAGGCTGTAAATGAAGCAGCCGGCTTAGCAAAAATGGATTACCTAATGTATATGAACGACGATATGTACGTTTGTCCGGAATGGGATACCCATTTAATATCAGAAATAAAACAATTAGATACCGATTGTTTTATGTTTTCTTCTACTATGATAGAGCCAATTAATTATAATAATCCTTGTGTTATAAACAAAGATTACGGGCAAACCATAGAAACTTTCAAAGAGCCGGAATTACTTAAAGAATATGCAACCTTTAATAAACAGGACTGGCAGGGTAGTACTTGGCCACCTACTTTAGTGCATCGTAAATACTGGCTAATTACGGGTGGCTACAGTTTAGAGTTTAGCCCGGGTATGAGCAGTGATGACGATTTTGCCATGAAAATGTGGTTTGCCGGCTGTAGAATTTTTAAGGGAATAAGTAAAAGTAGAGTGTATCATTTTCAATCTAAATCTACATTAAGAGTAAAAAAGAATAATGGGCGAAAACAATTTTTAATGAAGTGGGGAATTAATCAATCAACGTTTAATAAATATTATATTTGCAGAGGTACAGCTTACACAAATCCATCAACAGAACCCGATGAATCTACAATAAAGTGGGAATTGTTTCGGGCTTGGTTAAAAAGAAAAATTAATTAGTGTAATATAAAATCAATTTTTTATGAGATTTTTGAATAATAAATATTATCATTATGTGCTAGCATTAGCAACATTTATGCTCTATTCAGAAAGCCTATATGCAAGGGCAGGCGGCGGAGGTGGTTCCGGTAGAGGAGGACTTTTTTCTTTGTTTTTAAAAATAATTTTACTTCCGGCATTTCTAATATATTATTACATTAGAAATAAAAAAATTAAGGATAAGAAACTTGAAAGTACACAAATAATAGAACAAGCGGCTGCCGAAGACCCGTTTTGGAATGAAGCAAAAATGGAGCAACTAACAAAAGATATGTTTAACCGTATGCAAACTGCATGGATGGAAAGGGATTTAAGCAGTGTTAAGCACCAAATAAGTGCAGATTTATATCATGATTATTCCATTAAGTTGGCAGTAATGCAATCTAATAAAGAGAAAAATATACTTGAAGATATTAATATTAAAGAGGTAAGTATAATTAGCAGCGAAGATTATAAAGATAATACAAAAGATGCATTTGTTGCTTTTATTACAGGCAATATTCTTGATTATACAATAAATGAAACAACAGGAAAAGTTATAAAGAATAAGAAAAAAGACGCAGAAACATTTTCAGATACCTATCATTTTATAAGACAAGGAAATAAGTGGATACTAAATAATATTAATAATAAAGTTTCTTTGAGCGATATTGATGATTCTAAAAATATAAAAGAGTAATCTATTTGTACTATTTAAAATAGATTTTTAATAATTTATGATACTATGAAGGTTGCAATTGTTGGTGCTACTGGGCTTGTTGGTAATGCAATGCTCAAAATATTAGAAGAAAGAAATTTTAAGGTTACTGAAATTATTCCGGTAGCAAGCGAGAAATCAATAGGTAAAAATGTTTTCTTTAAGGATAAAGAATATAAAGTAGTATCGGCAAATGCGGCACTCGATAAACATCCGGATATAGCACTTTTTTCTGCCGGTGGGGCTACTTCGTTACAACTTGCCCCTCTATTTGCACAAATAGGTTGCAGGGTTATAGATAATTCATCGGCATGGAGAATGCAAGAGGATATAAAACTAATTGTACCTGAAGTAAATGGAGAAACATTAACCGAGCAGGACCTTATAATTGCAAATCCTAATTGTTCTACTATACAAATGGTAATGGTACTCAATCCTTTACATAAAAAATATGGCATAAAGAGGGTAATGGTAAGTACGTATCAGGCAGTATCAGGTACCGGTAATAAAGGTATAGATGCATTAATGCAAGAGCGGAACGGAGAAAATGGCAATGGAGTATATCCGCATAAAATTGACCTGAATGTAATACCACAAATAGACTCTTTTCTTGAAAACGGATATACAAAAGAGGAAATGAAAATGAGCAATGAAACTTGCAAAATAATGGGAGATACCAATATTAAGGTATCTGCAACCACCGTGCGAGTACCGGTGATTTACGGACATAGCGAAAGTGTAAACATTGAATTTTATAACGATTTTGTTGAAGCGGATATAAGAGATTTATTGCAAAATTCAGCCGGTGTAAAAGTAGTAGATAACACCGCAACTAATGAATACCCCATGCCCGAAATAGCAGCGGGAAAAGATGCTGTTTTTGTAGGTAGAATAAGAAGGGATTATAGCCAGCCCAAAACCCTTAACTGCTGGATTGTGGCTGATAATCTTAGAAAAGGAGCAGCAACAAATGCTATACAAATAGCAGAAATAATATATGCTAAAGGCTGGGTGAAATAAGAAATTAAGCGTATAATTTTTTTTCTTAGTGAACTTTGTGATTTACTTTGTGTTCCTTGTGGTAAAATATTATAAAAAAGTATTGTTTGAAATCATTAAGTTTAAATCTTTTTTCTGAAAACTAAGCGTAACATAGTTGGCAAAACAATTAATAATAGGGGTAGTGCTATAATAAAGCCGCCTATTACAGCAATTGCCAATGGTTGATGTAATTGAGCACCCGCACCTAAACCAAGTGCAAGAGGCATTAAAGCAAAAATAGCACCTATGGCAGTCATCAGTTTAGGTCGTAAACGGGTTGCTATTGCATAAATAATAGCATTATCTACACTTAATTCTGCTAAAGATTCTTTAAACTGTAAAAATGTAAATATGGCATTTTCGCCTATAATACCCACTATCATTATTAAACCGGTATAGCTGCCTATATTAAGGGCTGTATGTGTTATATATAATGCCATATAACTTCCTGAAATACCTAATACTGCTAAAAGGATAATTAATAAGGCAATTTTGAAATCTTTAAATAAAAATAAAATAGCTCCGAAAACTAAAAGTGTGGCAGCTATTAGAATCAAAAGCAATTCCTGAAAAGATTTTTGCTGTTCTGCATAAGCACCGCCATATTCAATATGATAACCTAAAGGAAGCACTATTTTGCTTGATACTTCTTTTTTAATATCTTTCATTACACTACCCAAGTCCCTTTTGTCTATTCGGGCTGTAATTGCACCCATAGATTGCAGGTTTTGTCTTTGCACCTCCGCATCGCCACTGTCTAATACTATAGTTGCCAACCATTTTACCGGAGTAAGTTTACCGTTTGGTAAAAATACTTGTAAGTTTTCCATTTCATTTTTGGTCATTGCACGATTACCGGGGTAAACCGAACGAATACTTAATAATTGCTCTTTTTCTTGTATTGTACCTACAATATTACCTTCAATTGCTGTTTGCAACTGATATTGCAGATTTGCAGGTGAGATACCCATTTGGGCTAATTTAACATAATCGGGTAGTACCCTTATTGAAGGGCCTGCAATTACAATACCATTAAAAACATCGGCAGTGCCTTTAACTTCACTTATCACACCTGCAATTTGTATAGATAATTCTTGTAATTTCTTTTGGTTATCACCAAATATTTTTACTTCTACAGGTTGTACAGAAGTCATTAAGTCGCCTAACATATCCATAATTACCTGTCCGAAATCTATCCTGAGTGCTGGTTGGCTATATTCTATTTTTTTTCTAAGTTCTGCAATTACTTCTTCCGTTTTTTGGTCTCTATTTTTATTTAATTGTATTAGGTAATCTCCTCTATTGGGTTCAGTAATAAAAAAGCCCATCTGTGTGCCTGTTCTACGGCTATAAGTAGCTACCTCGCTGGTAGATTTAATTATTTTCTCTACCTCTTTAAGCATACGGTCTGTTTCTTCAAGCGATGCACCCGGAGGAGAATTATAGTCTAAAACAATACTACCTTCATCCATTTCGGGCAAGAAACCGGTTTCTAATTTAGGTACAATCTGTACAGTACATAATATTAAAATGCCTATAATTATAAAACTAAATACAGGCTTTGTAATAAAAAAGTTAACCCATTTCTTCGACTTAAATGTTTTTGCAGGTTTATTATTTGCAGTAATGTTTACTTTCTTTTCTTTAACCAACCACAAATAAATAACCGGTAAGCCAAGCCAAGTAACGAAAAAGGAGCAGATTAAAGTAATAATCATCGTGTTTGTCATTACTTTAAAATAAGCACCGGCAACACCTGTCATTAGCTCAAAAGGCAGAAAAATAACAATGGTACTAATTGAAGAACCAACCATTGCAGGCAGTAAATATTTAATTGCTTTCTGCACCAACTGTTTATTTGGCTCATTAGGATGCTCTTCGTAAGTGCGATGTATTTGTTCAACTACAACAATGGCATCGTCTATAATTAAACTGATTGCTGCTGCCACAGCACCAAGTGTCATAATATTAAATGTATAACCCAGTACATATATTATTATTAATGTTAGCGAAAGTGTTACAGGTATGGTTATTAAAATAGTAATACTTGCTTTAAGCGAACGTAAAAAAAGTATGGCTATTATTATAGCTAATACTAAACCGGTCCATAGACTGTCTGTTACACTTTTTACGGAGTCTTTAACAAATTCAGATTGAATGTAAAAGGGTTTAATGGTAACATCAGCAGGGAGAATCGCCTTTATTTCGTTTATTTTTTTTTCTATATCTTCCGATACTTTTATTAAATTGGTATTCGGCTGTTTCAAAACTGCTATTAGTAAACCATCACGTCCATTTGCATTAATTTTAATGTATTCAGGTGCGTCTTTAATTACAATTGATGCAATGTCTTTAACACAAATAATTCTTTTACCGTCATTTCTTATAACAATATTGCTAATGTCTTCTATGCTGTGAACTGTTGCATCAGTAACAGATAAATACAAATAACGATAATCTGCCACAAAACCGTTTGATTTTATAAAGTTTGTTTGTGCCATTGCACCACTTAATGAATCTAATGTTATAGACAAAGCAGACATTTTCTGTTGGTTTAATTGTAACCAATACTCTTTTTGCTTACCACCTATAATACGGATTTCAGCAATACCTTCTGTTTGAGATAAAAATGGTTTTATAGTATATAATGCCATTTGTTTTAATTCTATTGGCGATTTTGTATTACTTTCCAACGTATAGCCCATTACCGGCAATATAGATGGGTTCATTTTTTCTACTGTAATTTGAACATCAGGTGGTAAGACATTTTTTATGGCATTGATTTTTGATTCTATGCGTTGCAGGCTAATATCAATATCCACATTTTGATTCATAAATGCAGAAATTTCGCATGTGCCTCTACTGGTAGTACTTCTTATATTATGTAAATCGGGTACTTGTTTTATGGCATTTTCTAATGGTTTGGTAACGGTAATCATCATTTTATTAACCGGTTGCATACCTGCATCTGCAATAATTTTAATTTTAGGAAACGTAATATCGGGGAATAATGTGGTTTGTAATTTGCTGTAAACAAACATTCCTCCGGCTAACAGTAATAAGAGCATTACTGTAACCGGTTGTTTGTAGTTTACAAAGAAATTTTTCATATTTTATTATTGTTTGTTTTAAGTAGATACTCAATGCTTATTTTTCAGCTATTATTACTTTGGCTGTATCCGGCAAACCAAAATTACCCGTCAATAGAATTTTATCAGTAAGTATAAATATCGGTTGCAGAATTTCCACTTTTTCTTTTGTTTCCAATCCTTTTTTTATAAGCACTTTTACGGCAGTGTTAGAGTCAATCATTTTCATTACCCAAAATTCACTTTGTACATCGTTTGTTAACACAGCTGCTTTAGGTAATTGTAGCGTTTTTGCTTTGCCGCTTTTTATTATTATTACTTTAGCTATTAAGTTTTCGGGTATATTTTTATCGCTGCTTATTTTAATGAGCATATTTTGTGTTTGCGATACCGCATCTACTGTTGGTAAAGCTGAATTAATTATGCCGTTGAATTTTGAGCCATCTGCTAGTATGAGTTCTAAGCTTTTGCCCACAGGTGCAAATTGTTTCAATTCGTAAGGCAGACTTAGAACAAAAGCAAAACTGTTTTTATCGCTTATGACGGCTAATTGCTCCCCGTCTTGCACATAGTCGCCAAGTTGATGATTTAACTGCGTAATATATCCGCTGCCACTTGCTTTTATTTTATTTACACCACTAAATTTAAACGTAGTATCTAATTTATTAATAGTATTATCTATGCTTACCGATTCTTTAGTTTTAATTGTAAACAACAACTCGCCTGAATTTACAAACATGCCCGGCTTACCATTTACTTTTTGCAAATAGCCATTTACATTAGATTTTACATAGAATTTCTGTAAAAAAGCAGAAGTAGCACTCAATTCAACATATTCTGAAATTGGCTCATTGCTTATATTTGTAATCGTTACAGGCGTACCTTTCACCGGTTCTGTTTCTTTAGATTCATCTTTAGCCTTTTGCTCCTTATTATTACAAGAAATTAGAAGAATTAGGAAACTAAAAATGAAACTATATTTTTTTATATTTATACACATTCGTTTACATTGAAAAATAAATATTTATTTGTACCAATAATTTATCTGGTTAGTAATCTGCATTTTATTTATACTATTCTGTGTCAATAAGTTTTTTACTGCTAAGTAGCCATTAAGTGACAGAATTAAATCTGCAATTTTTACATCACCGGTTTCAAGTAATTTACTATTGGCTGTAATTAAGGTTTGGGAGTATGCTACTTGCTCGTTTATATCTTTTATTAATGCATTGGTGCTTTGCAATTGTTGGTATAATAAGGCAATATTTTGGCGGTATTGATTGGCAAAATAAGTTTTATAATTAGCAGTAGTTTGTTGTAAAATACCTATTTTTTGTTCCTGCATTTTCTTTTGATGCCCATCATATATAGGGATATTTAAATTAAATCCGAAACTGTAACCAAAATTTTTATAGGCATTATATAAAAAAGAAGAGCTGAAACCTGCATTTGCAAAAGCATTTAATTTAGGTTTATAGCTATATTTAATTAAGTTCAGGTTGTTACATAAAGTAAGGCTATCTATGGTGAAACGAATAAAAAAGGGTGAATTATTTACATCAGGTAATTGAGATAAAATTATTTCAGGTCTTTCTAATTCAGTTGCAGATGTATCAAACAAGCCACATTCATAATTGAGCATTGCAAAGTTATAATTGTATTGTATTTTTAATTGTTTTATTTGTAATTCTTGTTGTTTTAAGGTTATTAAAAAAGTAAGATAATCGGTTTGTCTATATATATTATTTTGGGTCATGCTTTTTATTATTTCTACCTGTTGCTTTAGAGTAGTTAAAACATCGGTATAGAAATGTATTTGTTGCAAATCGCCATACGTATTGATGTATTGAGTAATAATAGTTTTTTTTAATTCTTGCTCGGTAATCTTTCTTATGTTAGTAATGGAATCGTGCAATAATTTGAAGCTATTAAGCTGTGTATTCAAATTGCTTTTGCTTGCAAACGTCTTATTTACATTGATTATCTCGTTATAAGAGCCCGAATTACT
>CAIWXG010000008.1 GCA_903916555.1 uncultured Bacteroidota bacterium | reverse complement strand
GTGCCACTGGCTATTACGCTCACATCGTCAACAAGATATGCAGAGTGCAGTGGAGCACCAAAAGGCATGATTACCTTACGAGTATGGTTGCTATCAAAAAAATTACCAATGGTTAAAAAAGTTTCCGTACCAGTGGCAATAAAGCTACCTTGTACTTTAGTCCAATTTAATGTGTCTGAAATAACAGCAGTATCTAAAATTTGGGGTCTGTATTCGGTATGCACTTTGCCACATTCGGTAGTGGTATCAATCATTCCATTATCAAAATATACGCCCATATTATTGGTAGCGTGTCCAGTATAATGGGTATTGACCACAAATAAAGTAACACAATAACTTTGTCCTGCAAGCAACGGATGGCACAAACGGCCTTGAAGATAAAAACGGTTATCAATACCAGAAACTTCTTCTAAATTATTAGTAAGCATTAATCCATTTCCTGTTCTTGGATAATGGTAAAAAAAAGCATTTAAAGGAACTGTAGCCTCCCCTGAAGGGTCTGCAATAATATCATCACAAGTATTGCAGTAATAAGGCATACACCCTGCATCATAGGTTCTTATTGAGCCCATAACACCATGTAAAAATGCACTGTCTTCTGCATAACTGGTGTCAACAATTGCAGACCAATATTTACAATATGATACTTCAAATTGGTCGTGCGGGCAACTAATATATTGTTCGAAACTTGGGTTCTTTACTAAATTAATTTGAGCAATACTATCTAACCCAAAGACGAACAATAGTAAATATAATAATATTATTTTTTCCATATTTCAATTTTATAGCAAAAACTACTTCATAACCACTTGCATTGTTTTTCTTGTAATTTGCTGTAATAATAGGTTGCGGTTTTTTGTTAATTCTGTAATTATATCTGTATTATAGTGCCTTATTGTTAATAGGCTAACATTGTCGTTGTTTAAAACTTTATAGTTTTTTGACAGCTCATGTATTAAACTCTTTACTTTATCTTCTCGGTTGTCTATACAGGCAATAAAACTAATGGCAGCATTTTGTATCAAATTAATTTTAATTTTTAATATATGAAAAATTTCATATAATTTACTAAGATTCTCTTCGGTTATAAATGAAAAATCTCTTGTTATAACCTGTATTAATATTTGGTTTTCTTTCAAAACAATAATAGGCGGGTAAGCTATTTCTTCTACATCATCTGTAATTATGGTTCCTTGCTTGTCTTTGTCAAAAAAACATTTTATATATAAAGGAATATTATTATTCTGTAATGGTTTAATTGTTTTAGGGTGTATAATCTGTGCCCCAAAAAATGCCATTTCTATCACTTCTTTGTAGGTTATTCTATCTATTTTTATCGTATTAGGAAATAACTTAGGGTCGGCATTTAATAAGCCTTCCACGTCTTTCCAAATAGTAACAGATTCGGCATTTAGCATTGCAGCTATTATAGCTGCAGAGTAATCAGAACCTTCTCTACCTAAAGTTGTTGTGTTGCCGGCTTCTGTAGCACCAATAAAGCCCTGTGTTACTACAAATAAACCCTTTAGCAAAGGAACTTCAATTAGTTGTTTTGCCTGCATTAAAGAATATTCATAATCTACAATTGCGTCTCTGTAAGTATCATCGGTACGTATTAACAGTCTTGCATCTACCCATTCATTTTTTATATCATTTTGCAGTAAAAAATTAGAAAATAAGCAAGAAGAAAATATTTCGCCCATACCCACAATTTGGTCATACGAAAAGTCGTAATTAAACGTATCGGCTTTTAATACTGCTTCATTTAATTCAGCAAAGTAATTATTGAGTACTTTGGTGGCTATTGTTAAAAAGTTCCCTTTTAATAGTCTGCGAGCATAATCCAAATGTTGTTGTTCCAGCATACTTGCCAACCACTGTGCTTTTGGCTTCTCGTCTCTACAAGCATGATTTACTATATTTTCGAGAGCATTCGTTGTTTTACCAAGTGCGGAAATTACAATCAAAACAGGTTGTGTATTTTCTTTTAATATAGGCAATAAAGCAGCCATTCTACTTGGGTCTGCAACAGATGCCCCACCAAACTTATAAACAAGCATAAGCAAAAATTAAATAAAAACAGAAACAGAAACAAATAGTACTTATTTCATCAACAAGTGTAAAAATACTAATAAAACCTACTTTAAAGTGAAATGATGAAAAAAAGAATAACTATTAGCGAAATGAAGAATAAAAATAATTATTGAGGCGACACAAAAGAACTAAAGATTGATATTATTTTATAATGCATGTGCAAATACTATCACCTATGCCTAAACAGGCATGCCTTTGGGTTTAATATAGAAACCTGAATTGTTACTGATGAGAAGAATATGGGGTAAAATAAATCTCATTTTCTTTACACATAATATATATTGCAATTATTTTACTTACTTTCTCAAAATGAGAATCGCCTTCTTATTTTGATAGTAATTGCCCAAAGTAGCAAAACCCTATTTTATTTAAAAAGCCTTATCAATTAAGGGTTGCAGAAATTTTTTCTCTTAAAACCAATTATGGCATTTATTTTGGCAATATAGCTGTAAACACATTAGTTTATGCTCGTAACAACAATATTAATTATCGGAACAGTAATCAGCTTTTGGCTTTTATACAAAGCAATTGATTGGTTTGAAAAAATTTAATTTAACAATATTTAATAACATTCTAAAAAAAATATTTTATGAAAAAGAAAATCAGTTTGCTGTTATTTTTCTTAACAGTAGCAACAATGGGAACTAAAGCAAAAAGTCTGAGTGGTATATATCTGAATACCAATGACTATTTAAACAATAAGTTGGCTTATCAAACAACATGCAATAACGAAAAGCACAACCCTAATATACATGTGAATAATTTATTTTGGGATATGCCAAAAATTATTGTTCATAATGAGGGCAAAAAATATTATTTTTTAAAAGATTCTATTTTTGGTTATAAAGACTGCGACAATAATGTTTACAGATTTTATAAAAATCAGGAGTATAAAATAGCAGAAACATCTAATATTTGTATATACACTAGAGATTTAAATACTTCACATGGTAAAGGATTTAAAATTGTTACACAATATTACTTCAGTAAAGATATAGACGGAGATATATTGCCATTAGACATAACAAATCTTAAAGATGTTTACAAAAACAACATTGCGTTTTTAGATTTATTAGACATGGTATTTACCAACCCTAACATCAATAGATAAGACAATACACATAATACTTTTAAAATAAACTATTTATATTCTAAAACAATTAAATAAAAACAGCTATGATAGCATTACTTATTATTTCTATATTAACATTTGTTTACATGGTTTACGTATTAGTTAAGCCTGAAAAATTTTAAACATTAATTATTAAAACAAATATACATGAATCCTCAAATTTTAGGTGTTGTTGTAATGTTTATAGCAACATTATTATTGGCCGTACCACTAGGTAGGTATGTGGCAAAAGTTTACGGTGGGCAGAAGGTATGGACTGATCTAATTTTCAATCCCATTGAAAGATTATTTTTTAAAGCATCACGGATAGATCCCGGCATAGAGATGGGATGGAAACAAAGCCTCAAGGCCTTACTTACCATCAACCTTATTTGGTTTCTTTGGATTATGTTCTGCTTGCTTAATCAGAGCTGGCTGCCGATGAACCCGGACCACAATCCGAACATGACACCGGATCTTGCCTTGAATACAGCAATTTCCTTCTTGGTAAACTGTAATTTGCAAGACTATAGCGGAGAAACAGGGGTGTCTTATTTTTCACAGGTTTTTGGACTGATGTTTCTACAGTTTGTTTCTGCCGCAACAGGAATGGCAGCCGCAGCAGTGGTGTTTAACGCCTTAAGGGACAGAACAACAGAAAAGTTAGGAAATTTTTACAATTACTTTCTAAAAAGCTGTACTCGTATTTTGTTGCCTGTATGTATTCTGGTGGCTGTAATTCATTTATTTGAAGGCACACCTATGACTTTTAAAGGAATAGATACATTAACAACTGTACAAGGTGATACAATGCATGTTAGTAGGGGGCCAGTTGCCGCATTTGTAGCTATAAAACACGTGGGTACTAATGGTGGTGGTTTTTACGGGGCTAATTCAGCTCACCCGTTAGAGAACCCAACATATCTATCTAATATAGTACAGATGATAGCACAAATTCTTATACCTTTTGCTATGGTATTTGCATTCGGGTTCTATTGCAATAAAAAGCGGCTTGCCTGGATATTCTGGGGCGTAATGACGGCAGGCTTTTTAATATTAGTAGTACCGGCAGTTATTGCTGAAGTGCAAGGCAACCCATATATAGCACAAATGGGTATAAGCCAACCGGGAGGTAATATGGAGGGTAAGGAAATACGTTTTGGAGCAATAGCATCTGCATTTTGGAGCATAGCAACAACCGTAATATCAACAGGCTCTGTAAATGCTATGCACGACAGTTTTATGCCGCTATCAGGTATGAATATGTTACTGGGTATGATGATAAATTCCTTTTATGGGGGCGTGGGTGTAGGCTTTTTGAACTTCTTTATTTATGTAATACTTGCTGTGTTTATTGGGGGCTTAATGGTAGGGCGTACCCCGGAATTCGGCGGTAAGAAAATAGAAGCGAGGGAAATGAAAATAGCAATGATAATAGCCTTGTTTCATCCTTTCTTAATATTAGTAGGTACTGCAATTGCCAGTTATTTAGCTGCACACGATACCAATATGGGTTGGTGGTTTGCAGATGCAGCCGGCAAACACAATGCCAGCGGATGGTTAAACAATCCTTCTTATCATGGTTTCAGCGAAATGTTGTACCAATATACGTCTTCATCGGCAAATAATGGAAGTGGATTTGAAGGATTAGGAGATAATAATCCGTTTTGGAATATAAGCACAAGTATCGTGTTATTATTTTCACGCTTTTTACCAATAATAGGACCTATTGCTATTGCTGGTTTGCTGGCACAAAAGAAATTTATACCGGCTAGCAGCGGTACATTAAAAACAGATACTGCCATATTTGGGATTTTGGTATTTGCAGTAAAAGTAATTATTGCAGCCTTAGCATTCTTCCCGGCATTAGCTCTTGGGCCTATTGCAGAATGGATGAAGATGCCTCATTAGTGTCAACAAATTAAAATAAATAAAATAATTTATTAAAATCAATAAAATGAAAAAAGATCGAAAAGAGAATTTATTTAATAAAGAATTGGTAATGGAGGCAATTGGGCAGTCTTTTACCAAGCTAAATCCAAAGTACCAATTTCGTAATCCGGTAATGTTTACGGTAGAAATAGGAACATTTGTTATGATGTTTGTTTGTGCCTGGATATTAAGTGGAGAAAAAAGCCAAGGAACATTTATCTATAACTTTATAATTTTCCTGATTCTATTACTTACTTTATTGTTTGCCAACTTTGCAGAAGCATTAGCCGAAGCAAGAGGAAAAGCACAAGCAGCATCGTTAAGAAAAACAAGAGAAGAAACGCCTGCCAAGAAGATTGCCGTATTAGGAAATCTGTTTATGAATGAGGTTCATATTGTACCTTCTTCACAATTGTCTAAAGGCGATATGTTTGTATGCGAAACAGGTGATATTATTCCTACGGACGGAGAGATAATAGAAGGTATTGCAACAATAGATGAATCGGCAATAACAGGCGAATCCGCACCGGTTATTAGAGAATCAGGTGGTGATAAGTCTTCGGTAACAGGTGGTACAAAGGTTTTATCGGACAAAATAATAGTAAAGGTAACTACTGAGCCAGGTGAGAGCTTTTTAGATAAGATGATTGCACTTGTTGAAGGTGCATCCAGACAAAAAACGCCTAATGAGATTGCATTGACCATATTGCTTGCAGGGTTTACACTGGTATTTATAATTGTGTGTATAACACTTTATCCTTTTGCCTTGTACTCAAAAACATCAATACCTATTTCGGCATATATTTCTTTGTTTGTTTGTTTAATACCTACTACTATCGGCGGTTTATTATCGGCAATTGGTATTTCGGGAATGGACAGGGCATTAAGGGCTAATGTAATAGCTAAATCGGGTAAGGCAGTAGAAACAGCGGGCGACTTAGATGTGCTTTTGCTTGACAAAACAGGTACCATAACCATTGGTAACCGCAAGGCAACCAATTTTTATCCTGCACCGGGAGTGAAGTTAAATGAACTCGTATATGCGGCTATATTGAGTTCTAAATCGGACACAACCCCCGAAGGCAAATCTATTGTTGAGCTTGGTAAAAAGTTACAATCAGAAAACCAATTTTCGGGCGAGCGGTTTGAGAAATATCAGTCGGAAGTAACAGAGCAGATCAATTTCACGGCTGAAACGAGGTCGAGTGGTGTGAATTTGGCAAATGGTTTAAAGATAAGAAAGGGCGCAAGTGATGCCATAAAGGCAATGGTATTGAAGACGGGCAATATTTATGAACAGGAAATTGTAACCATTGTGAGCAAAATTGCGGGAAACGGTGGCACACCATTGGTTGTGATTCAAAACGAAAAGGTATTGGGTGTTATAGAATTGCAAGACATTATTAAGACCGGCATTCATGAACGTTTTGAAAGGCTTAGAAAAATGGGTGTAAAAACCGTAATGGTAACCGGAGATAACCCACTAACCGCTAAATATATAGCAGAGAAAGCAGGTGTAGATGATTATATTGCTGAAGCCAAGCCGGAAGATAAAATGGCGTATGTATGTAAAGAACAAAATTTGGGTAAATTAGTTGCAATGATGGGTGACGGTACAAATGATGCTCCTGCACTTGCCCAAGCAGACGTAGGTGTGGCAATGAATAGTGGTACAGCAGCAGCAAAAGAAGCAGGTAATATGGTGGACCTTGATAATGACCCAACTAAATTGATAGAGATAGTGGAAATAGGTAAACAGTTGCTGATGACAAGAGGCACATTAACTACTTTCTCGATAGCCAATGACGTAGCTAAATATTTTGCAATTGTTCCTGCATTGTTTATAACTTCAATACCGGCATTACAAAGTATTAATATTATGAACCTTCATAGCCCAGCGAGTGCAATATTGTCTGCAATCATTTTTAATGCCATTATTATTCCTATGCTTATACCATTGGCACTGAAAGGGGTAGCTTATAAACCGATAGGTGCAAGTGCATTATTAAGAAGAAATTTATTAGTATATGGCTTAGGGGGTATTATTGTTCCTTTTATTGGTATTAAGCTAATTGATTTGGTTGTAACATTATTTATGTAAAAAAACATTTTGAATATTTAAATTTAAAAAAATGAAAAAAGAATTAATCCCATCGTTGATACTTACAGTTATTTGTATTGTATTCTTTTCAGGTGTTTATCCTTTATTAATGTGGGGTATCGCACAGATGGCACCTAACCACGGAGAAGGGTTCGTTGTAAAAGACAGCAAGGGCAAGTACTATTACGAGAATATAGGGCAGAAATTCACCGATGATAAATATTTCTGGTCTCGCCCATCGGGAGTAGATTATAATGCAGCCGGTTCGGGCGGGAGTAATAAAGCACCAGACAATCCTGATTATCTTGCTGATGTACAAAAAAGAATTGATACATTTATGACACATAACCCGGGTATTAAAAAAGCAGAAATCCCATCAGATATGGTAACAGCCAGCGGCAGCGGTTTAGACCCACACATAAGTGTTGAAGCCGCAAATATACAGGTGGCTAGAATTGCCAAGCAACGTGGATTTGACAATAATAAAGTGGCCGCACTTGTTAAAGCACACATAGAAGCACCTATGTATGGCATGGGACCGGAAAGAATAAATGTATTGAAACTGAATATCGATTTAGATAACATTAAATAAATTAAATACCGATTATTTACACTAAAAAAATCAAAACAATGAAAAAAACAAAAATAGCATTATTGGCGTTATCGGCCGTAATTTTTACACACAATGTTAAAGCTCAGTCAGCAAACCCAAATAATGGCACAGGGGT
>CAIWXG010000007.1 GCA_903916555.1 uncultured Bacteroidota bacterium | reverse complement strand
CCCGTTTATTTTTACCATGTTAAGAGTATTTACTTTCTCTGGCGATTCGGAAGTTGTAAAATATATGATTGCTTTATCAGCTATTTCTTTTACATCTTTTATGGTGATAGTTAATTTTTCGCTGGCTTTTTTCTTTTCATCAAATACCTTTCTTTCGTCAGGTGTAAGTGCATTCAACTCTACAGAAATTTTCTCGAAAGATGCCCTTGTAGAATCTGTCGAATAGGCTTTTGCAGTTTCTAAATCAACATGTGTAACGGCAGTTAAAAAAAGCTGAGCAACATCTTTTGATGATTCAGGCTTAGCTGTTTCAATTTTTGTAGAATCATTTTTCGAACTAGTATCTTTCGCATCTTTACTGCCATTGGCACAACCATGTAATAAGGTAACACCTATAATAGCTACACATACTACTAAATTATTTTTTATCATTTTTTAATTGTTTAAATTTTAAGCGAAATTATATTTTTCGGATTACTTTAATATATTTTATATTTTGTTATGAAAAAAATTATTGAAATGGTTAAGCTTAAATAGGTATTGGCAAATTATATATATATTATAAACTGTTTTGTGAATATTACATAAGTACACAGTATGTATTTTATTATGTGTATAAAAAACTGACCATAATCAGTTCCTTAATTGCCTTTAATCAGTTTTTACAGAACTAATGCCATATATTTTTGTAAACGGAAAATTAAAAATGTTTCCTTACATCTTTTTATGCCATTTTATCATAGACTTGGTTCCATACCGGATAAACGACATATTGTTTTTCGCCAGCCTAACGGAGAACTATATCAGGAAGAGTTAATAGGGACACAGGGTTTTGGTGGTTTGTCAACATTAGCCTACCATTTATACCCACCTACAAGGGTAAAACAAAAAGGGAAGCCTTATTCTATACAGCCAAAAATAGCTGTTGAAAACGGATTAAATGCAATGAGTTTTAAAGGCTTTAATATTGAGCCTGAAAGTGATTATATAAAAAGCCGTAAAACATTGTTTGTAAACAGTGGTTTGCATATTGGCTTGGCTGCTCCCAAACATTCTACTCCTTATTTCTACAAAAATGCCGATGCCGATGAAATGATTTTTGTTCATAAAGGTTCCGGCTTATTAAAAACGATGTTTGGCTCGCTACCATTCGAATATGGCGATTATATTGTAATACCAAGAGGTACAGTATATCAAATTGAGTTTGAAACAGAAGATAATCGTTTATTATATATAGAATCTTTCGACCCTATCTTTACTCCTAAAAGATATAGAAACGATTTTGGGCAGTTACAAGAACATTCTCCTTTTTGTGAAAGAGATATAAAAAGACCCAAAAATTTAGTTACCCATAATGAATTAGGCGAATTTGATATTTATATTAAAAAGAAAGGTGTCATTTTCCCTTATACCTATATTAATCATCCATTCGATGTAGTAGGGTGGGATGGTTATCACTTTCCATATACTTTTTCTATATTTAATTTTGAACCCATTACAGGTCGTATTCACTTACCGCCACCAATACACCAAACATTTGAGAGCAAGAATTTTGTTGTGTGTTCATTTGTGCCGCGTATGTACGATTACCATCCATTAGCAATACCTGCCCCCTATCATCATAGCAATATAGATAGCGATGAAATTTTATATTATGTTGATGGTGATTTTATGAGCCGTAATAATATACAAAAGGGTCAACTAACGTTACATCCGGGTGGTATTCCACATGGCCCGCATCCCGGTGCAATAGAAAGAAGTATTGGTAAAAAAGAAACACATGAATTGGCAGTAATGATAGACCCATTTCAGCAGGTTATGGTTACAGAGGAAGCATTAAGTATTGAAGTGGATGGGTATTATAAATCTTGGTTAAGTTAATTATATAATAACATAATAATATGACAGGCAATTTAACGAAAGTAGAAAATTTTAACTACGGCATTGAAAAAATTTTTGACAAGGCTCAAGATTTTTTGCCAATTAACGGTACCGACTATGTAGAGCTGTATGTAGGCAATGCAAAACAGGCAGCCCATTATTACAAAACAGCTTTTGGTTTTCAATCTTTAGCTTATGCAGGTTTAGAAACAGGCTTAAAAGACCGTACTTCTTATGTTTTGGTACAAGATAAGATTCGTTTGGTATTAACTACTCCCTTAACAGAAAACAATCCAATATCCGAACATATAAAAAAACATGGCGATGG
>CAIWXG010000006.1 GCA_903916555.1 uncultured Bacteroidota bacterium | reverse complement strand
GATTGCTTTGGCTGAAAGATTTATATCCTTTCCGCGCTATGTAGGGGGGGAAAACTCTTTTTCTGATTGGCTTTCTTAAATATTTTTTTTTATTTTCATTTTCTATATATTATAGGTTCTGGGTGTGTTAATTATGGAACTGATAATGTAATTATTGGTAATTCAGCAAAAGGTGGAACCAATGGCTCACAGGCTAATTATAGCGTAGGTATTGGCTCAACGTCATACATAAGTTTAGGTGCAAGTTATGCTATTGCTATTGGGTATATAGATACGGCAAGAAATAGAGAGATTTCAATAGGAACAAAAGGACTTTTTAACGGCCTTGCAGATACTTCATTTATATTTTGCAATACAAATCACGCTATAGCATGGGTTGATACTTTGGTTGGTAAAACTGGTTCAACTTCAAGCGATTCTATTGCATCTTATATACCTATCATAAGAAGTGCACACAGAATAAACGGGACTATAAACGTAACTGCAATTACAGGCAGTACGCTAAATGTATATGTTAGTTATTATGATGAAGGTGGGGTTTATAGAGTAGCAACACTACCTGTTACAAATTTGGCTGGTGTTGAGTCTACATCAATAGCAACTACTGGAACTTACTTTATAAAACAAAGCACTATTTGGGCAAATCCACTAAAAATAAATATGTATATAACAGCAATCGGTGGAACACAAACTTATGATGCTTTAGGATTTTTTGAACATATATCAAATAAGTAAAACTATGAAACAGATATTAAGGAACAATCTAGGGTGGAAGATATTTATAAACATACTAAAGATGGTACTGTTAAGTGGGTAATTAAGAGTATTACTAAAACGAATAGTAAGCGTAATCCATCGCCACCATTTATTACATCTACATTACAACAGGATGCTAGTGCAAAATTAGGTATGTCTCCAGATGTATGTATGAAAACCGCCCAGAAATTATATGAAGCGGGTTTAATTACTTATATGAGAACGGATGCCGTATTTATTGCAGAGGATGCGATGAAATCGATTAAGATATGTGTTGAAAACAAATGGGGTGAAACGTTTTATCGTAGAATGGATTATAAAAATAAGTCTGCATCAGCCCAGGAAGCTCATGAGTGTTGCCGTCCTGTTGATTTTGCTAAAGAATCCGCATTTGGAATAGAAGGAATGACTGCACAACATAATCGTCTATATCAATTAATTTGGCGTCGTACTGTAGCAAGTCAAATGAGTTCAGCCGATTTTGAAATTCGTACTGTTAAAATTGTAGGTGATTCTGCAACAGTATCTGCTGTAATAAAGGATATTACCTTTGTTGGTAAACATGAAAAGGCAATATTTAATGGTTATTTGGCGTGTATGAATTTACATAAAAAGGCTGTAGGTAGTAAAAAAATTACAGTAGATGGTAATAATGATGTGTTAGAAAATGGTGAAGATGTTCTAGAAGATGGCGGTGAAGATGGTGGTGAAGATGGAGGTGAAGATGGCGGTGAAGGTGGTGGATTACAGAGTGATTATTTAGAAAAAATATTTGAAAAATT
>CAIWXG010000005.1 GCA_903916555.1 uncultured Bacteroidota bacterium | reverse complement strand
TGATTGTAATAATAAAAAGAGGAAGAAAAATTTACAAATTTTTCTTCCTCTTTTTGTATAAATAAAAAAACATTAAACTATTTTCGATTTTATTAATTCTAAATGTTCTTGTTTTTTATCTTTTCTAAGTCTTTTTGCGGAATCGGAAAAGTAGGTATTACTTTCTAAAAATCGAATTTGTAAATTATTCCATTCATTTTCGTTCCTAATTATACCATAAAGACTTAATTCTGTAAATAGTTTGTTGCCGATTGCAAAAAAATCATCCCTACCTAGATAATCTAAGTCTGCATCGCAAATAATTTGCCCTAAATGGTTTTGTGGATTTTGTGGCACTTTTGTGGCACTTATCATGCCGCAAATTTTTTCTATATCTTCATCATTATATCCAAAACTTGGTAGATGTGCTCTGGCTATCTCGCATGAAATCTTTTCGTGGTCTTTTTGTTGTACTAAAAAACCTGAATCATGAAAAAGTGCTGCTGTTAATAATAATATTATATCATAATCATTAATTTTTTCTTCTTTAGCAAGAATTTCCGAGGCATTATAAACATCCATTATATGGTTTACACTGTGATAAAAGAGATGGTCAGGCAACTCTTTTTTTAGTTTGTCTATTATAAAGGTTTTTGCAGCCTCAAATTGCATCATGTTAATTATTATAAAGCGTTAAAAGTAAAATCAATACTTCAATTTTACAAATTTTCTTGGAAATATTCGGTAAATATAAAAAGTTTACTTTGATAATAGAAATGTTAATGTCTGTTTTTTTTAAAATAACAAAAAAATGATTCAAAAATTACTTTTTTGTCTTGATATTTATTTGTTACGGCGTTATATTCACTTTCAATAATAACATTATAGAAAATAAATGTGTAAAAATATAAATTATGCTATGAATTAAATAAATAAATTGATGTACTCTTTAACATAATTCTTTTACCCCAAAGCATTATACCTTTGTATTATTGGTATTAAGTTCTTGTTGCATTAAAATTAATTTAAATTGAAATTAAAATACATTAAAATAATTATTATAATATTTCTGTTTGGAACATTTTATAATAATACAATTGCACAGAGTAATTATTTTGTAGAAGAAAGTAAAACCTTTTACGGAGGGTTATTAGCCGGTTTCAATTTTGCAACTATTGATAATGATGATTTTACACAATATAACAAAGTTGGTATGAATACCGGTGCAGTAGTGTATATACTATTTACAAATCATTTAGCTGCAAGTATGGAAATGCTTTACTCTGAAAAAGGAAGGGTGAGCCACGATTTAGTAGCCACAGGCATACAAGGTGTTAATTTTACGGAAATACACACCACATTAAAATATGCAGAGATACCTATTATGATTAATTATTTTGATAGAAAACAAGGTATTTTTGGTATTGGACTTTCTTATTGCAGGCTTATAAACAGTAGCGATTATATGACCACAGACCCTTATGTATATATAGACCCGGCAAAATACCCGTTTAATAAAGAAGATTTAGAATTATTAGTAGGTGGACAATTACATTTAAAAAATAATTTTTACTTAACCATAAGGTTTCAAATATCAGTAGCAGAAATACGAAATAAAGTACCTACCGATTTTTACCCTACAGAACAGTATAATAATTTATGGGTTTTAAGATTAATGTATTTATTTAAATAGAGATTTTGCAAATAATTCGCTTTTTGATAAATATAAATCACCCTACATATAGTGGTAGATTTGTATTATTTTAAAAAAATGATAAGTTTGCCATTCTCAATATACTTTTTAACCTTTTTACACAAGAAATTTAATTTAAATTGCGGTAGCTAAAATTCAGGGAACTTTTTAATTTTCTGATACTATATATATTATGCACAATTACGATTGGTTGATTACCCGTTTAGATGCTTTTATCCGTAAATATTACGCTAATAAAGTAATAAAGGGTACACTTGTATTCCTTACATGTCTATTGTTTTACATACTGGCAGTAAGTGTGAGCGAATATTATTTATTTCTTCCTGTTTGGGTAAGGCTTGTTATTGTTACTGCATTTATTGGTTTGGGTTTGGTTTCTCTTATTGGTTGGGTAGTAATACCTTTATCAAATATGGCGAAATTAGGTAAGGTGATTTCGCACGAGCAGGCAGCAAAAATTATAGGTACACATTTTCCTGAAGTTAGCGATAAATTACTTAATATATTACAACTTAAACGACATCCCGATAATAACGCCAGCAGAGAATTGGCAGAGGCTAGCATCAATCAAAAAATCGGACAGCTATCGGTTGTTCCTATTTCATCGGCAATAGATTTTAGTAAAAATAGAAAATACTTACCTTTTTTATTGCCCTTATTACTTATTGCTGTATTTATTTTGGTTGCTGCACCTAAAATATTCAGCGAAAGTAGCTCCAGATTATTGCAACCTACAAAACCATTTCAAAAGCCTGCCCCTTTTCAGTTTCTTATAAAAAATAGTTCTTTAATTGCTGTAAGAAACTCTGATAACACCATAACGATTGAAACAAAAGGTAATGCCTTACCTGTCGATGTTTTTATGGCTATTGACGGGAGCGATAAAGTACTGATGCAAGCATTAGAAAACCATTGTTTTCAATATACATTTAGAAATGTTACAGACAATGTGAATTTCCAGTTTTATGCTGCCGGTTATTATTCCGAAACCTATACTTTGAAAATTGTACAAAAACCGGTTTTAAAAGCATTTAAAGTGCAAATAAACTATCCCACATATACAAATAAAAAGAGCGAGACACGCAATAGCCTTGGTGATATGACATTACCTATAGGTACTACCCTTAGTTGGGGATTAACAACAGAACATACTGATGACGCAACAATACATTTTGGTGCAGGCAGCCCTATACATTTAGCAAGGAATGCAACTGATTTTGGCTATCAATTTCGTTTTTTAAACGATACAAATTATACTATATCGTTAAGTAATAAAGAGTATGCAATTGCAGACAGCTATAATTATCAGGTACAAATAATACCCGACCAGTACCCTGTAATACAGATGCAACAATTTAAAGATTCTGTAAGTGGCAAACAAATATTACTAACAGGTACTGTTGGTGACGACTATGGCATCAATAAAGTATCTTTCAATATTGAAGTATCTGCACAGAATAAAACACTTCTAAAACAAAGTTACCCTTTAAAAGTTGCAAGTGGTTTGTTAACTACATTTCAACATTATTTTGATATTGAATCACTTAATTTAAAACCCGGACAAAAATTATCTTATTTTATTGAGGCTTGGGACAATGACGGTGTTCATGGCAGTAAAGCTTCTCGCAGCGATGTATTGACATTTCAGATGTATGATGAAAAAGAAATTGATTCTGCAATCAATGAAAATTCAAAACAAATAAATTCCGGTTTAAGTAACAGTGCCGAAAAAACAAAGCAATTACTTACTGACTATAAAGATATGCAGACAAAAATGCTGCAAAGTGAAAACATGGACTGGGAGCAACAACAGTCGCTACAAGAAATGTTGAAAAAACAAATGGAATTAAAAACCCAAATAGAAAATGTAAAACAACGATTTGAAGAGCAGGTTCAACAAAGTGAACAAAAGAAGTATAGCGATGAAGTAAGAGAAAAACAAAAGGAATTAGAAAAACAAATGGACAATCTGCTAAATGCAGAATTAAAAGAGGAAATGAAGAAACTGCAAGAATTGATGCAGAAATTGAATAAAGAACAAGCTGTAGAATCTATGAAACAAATGCAGCAAGACAATAAGCTGTTTAAAATGGATATGCAACGGATGCAGGAGTTGATGAAAAAGTTAGAGATGCAAATGAGAATGGAAGATTTAGCTAACAAGATGGATGAATTGGCAAAAAAAGAAAACGAATTAAGTAAAGCAACAGATAGTGGTAAAAAAAGTGATGATGCAATAAACAAAGAACAAAAAGAACTTAAAGATAAGTTTGACAAGGCAATGAAAGAAGACTTGAAAGAACTTGAAAAAGAAGCTAAAGACACAAAACAAGAAAAAAGTCTTGACGAGCCAAAAGAGAAGGGTGAAGAAGCAGAGAAAGAAATGAAACAGAGTGAGCAAAATATGGGGCAAAAACAAAAAGGAAAAGCAAGTAAGTCTCAAAAAAAAGCTTCTGAAAAGATGAGTGAAATGGCGCAATCATTGCGTAAAAACTCGGGCGATATGAACCCTGACCAGATAGATATTGACATAAAAGCGACTCGCCAAATATTGTCTAATCTTATTAGGCTTTCTTTCGACCAAGAAGACCTAATGCAGAAAGTAAAAACAACATCTACATCAAGTCAGGCATATATTACAAATCAAGACGAACAAAATAGGCTGCATAATAATTCTAAAATGATACGCGATAGTTTGTTTGAATTAAGTAAACGACTTACCAAACTTTCTACCGGTATAAATAAAGAAACTACTGATTTGGAATATAATATGAAACTGGCTGTTGATAATTTAGAAAACAGGGTTATTGGTAATGCAGTTAGTAATGAACAATATGTAATGACACATACTAATAATCTTGCATTAACACTAAATGAGGTACTTGCCAATTTAATGCAAATGCAAAATGAATCGAAAACACCGGGTGCAGGTTCGTGTAATAAGCCCGGTGGTAAGCGACCCAAACCCGGATTAGGGCAGCAAATGAGCGACATAATTACCGAACAGCAGCAATTAGGGAATGCCATGCAGCAAATGAAACAAAAAAATGGCAAAAAACCGGGTGGCAAAGAGGGCGAGAAACCCGGGCAGGGCAATAAACAAGGTGATGGCAAAGGTAATGGACAGGGTGGGGGACAGAATGGTGGTGCTAAGGGTGAAGAAGGCGAAAATAATTCAGAAAATGGTGATGCAGAGCAATTAGCAAGACTGGCAGAACAACAATCGCAGTTACGGAGAAAAATTCAGGAATTAAGCAGCTTATTAAACAGTAAAGGCTTAGGCAATGCCAAAGAGCTAAAGGAGATTACCGATAAAATGAATAAAACGGAAACAGACCTTGTAAACCGTAAATTGACCAGTGAATTGTTTCAAAGGCAACGAGATATAGAAACAAGATTATTAGAAACCGAAAAAGCACTTAGACAGCAAGAACAAGATGATAAAAGAGCATCGAACAGTGCTAAAGAAATAAGCAGACCCGTGCCACCGCAACTTTTAAAATACCTTGCCGACCAAAAGCAGTTATTAGAACTATATAAAACCGTGCCACCCCAGCTAAAACCCTATTATAGAGATATGGTAGAACAATACTTTCAAATAATAGGGAATAAAAAGTAATATGCTGCTAAAAAACAAATTACTTATAACAAAATAAGCCCCAAATGGTCGTCATATTGACCCGTTTGTTCTATAGCAGGCTTTAACGGAATTCTTTGTAGTAAGAAATTCATTACTTTCATTTAGCTTTATAAAGGTAAATGCCTTCGAGGAAGAGTTTATTCTAACTTCCGGATTCCCTGCGGGGAATCCGGAAGAACGGGGGAATCCGGAAGAAAAAATAAAACTCCTTGTGAAAGCATTCACCTTGACAAAGCTAAATTAAAGTAATGAATTTCTTAGCGATATGCCTTTTCATATAGCTTTTGTTCTTTTCCATACTTTCACAGTAATGGTATTATTTATTCTTTCTGATTCCCTATTGAAAATCAGGAAGAACGAAAAAAAATTAATCATGGGTATATTTTTAGATTTTGTTTTGTCAGTTAGCATAAGTTTTTAAAATACGATTGGAAGCGAGATTATTTGCAAGCAAAATGCTACTAAGTGGAACATCTTGGAGAACAAGACTAATATATTATGTCCATATAGCAATCAGTACTCATTGAAAAATTAATTATATTATTGTAATTTGCAACAAGTAAATTATTTATAAATAGAGTTGTTTTGTTTCCACATATCAGATGTATTACTTTTGGGGGACAACCTTGTAAATTACTTAAATGTAAGAAATCGCTATCTTTTGTAATAATTGTAAAATTATGTAGTTTGGCATAATTCCAAATTTCAATATCAAAAAATTTAATTAAAGGCAATTGTCTAATATGGGTTATAGACTTGAAATAAGGCGATAAGCTTTGAACGAGTTTGTTTGATAAGTTTTCGTCAAGCAAAAAGTTAGTCATTCAGTAATGATATTTTGTATTGATTATATAGTTAGCAAAAAATTAAGCTGCAAAAATAAAATGTTTTCTTTCTGAATCTGCGGTAAACGCTAAGCAAGCAAATATATCGTTTTGCGTTAATTGGGGAAAATCTTCTATTATTTCAGAATGGCTCATTCCGGCTGCAAGGTAACCTAAAACATCGTAAACTGTAATCCTAGTGCCTTTAATGCATGGTTTACCACTTCTAATTGCAGCATCAATAGTTATATATTCTGTATAGTAATTCATACTTTAAACTGTTTGTGTTATCAAAAATACATACTTTTTTGATATTTGAAAAATATTTTTTATAATATTTAAATAGTATAAGCTATTTTCTATAAATACAATAAAGCGTTACAATTAAGGTTTTCAAATAATTGAAAGTAAATGCTTTTGTTAGGTATAATTCATTTCAATTTAGATTTTATTAAGTTTATACAACAATATTAAACACTTTCACCTTATTTAACCTACTGAATTGGCAGAACAGCCCTCCATGTAATTACTTTATTTTTAGCAAGAGCTAAATATTGTGTTTGCTCTATTTTTCTAATTCTTTTTGTACTTTGGCAATAAGCCCCATATTTGTGCTAAGCTACAAATAATATTGTTTAATGTGTTTTAAGGGGTAAAAACACCAACAAATGCGAAAAATATTTAACGATGAATATAATTTTGTACTGCTGTTTTTACTAATTCGTTTAATGTAATATGCTTTTGCATTGCCATTTGCGCTGCTTCTTTATGTAAATCAACAGGTATTCTTACATTAAAACTTCCTTTATACGGTTTTTCTGCCAATTTTCCTAAGTTTCTGCATGTTTCCAAATAATCATCTACTGCTTCTTTAAAAGCATTTTGCAATTCAGCAACTGTTTTTCCCTCAAAGGTAATTAGGTCGTTTATACCAAATATTTTACCAAAAAATACTTCGTCAGCATTGCTGTAATTTACAATTCCTGTGTAACCTTTATAATTCATTCCATTATTCATAATAAACCTATACTTTTTAAATGTTCAATTACAATATCTAAGGCATATTTTTTTAAAATGTTCTCTGGATGAGGTTCGTGCAAGCTAATTATATTTTTATTATTGTCAATAAATTTTCTTCTTGAACCATTCCCTTTGATTTCCGTATAGCCCAAATTTGCTAATAGTTTAGTTAATTCATCCCAATTAAAATCTGCTAAGATTTTAATTGCATTTATAATCTGATATTCATTAATCTACATATTCCTTCTATATTGCCCACCTACCTCAAACAATGCCTTCGTTATTTGTCCTAAAGAACAATATTTTACGGTTTCCATGAGTGCTTCAAACAAGTTTTCGTTATGTATGGCTTTAAGTTGCAACTGATGTAGTAATGCAGCACTTTTATCTTCACTGCGTTTATTGAGATTGGTTACGGTATGTATCTGAAATTCTTTTTCTGTTTCCGAAGAACGTATTACTTCTGTAGGTATGCTTGTAGGTGAACCCTTAGAGCTTAAAAACGTATTTACACCAATAATAGGGAATTCACCGGTATGTTTAAGTGTTTCGTAATACAAACTTTCTTCTTGTATTTTACTACGTTGATACATGGTTTCCATAGCACCTAATACACCGCCACGCTCCGTAATTTTATCAAATTCTGCTAATACGGCTGCTTCAACTAAATCTGTTAATTCTTCAATTATAAAAGAACCTTGTAACGGATTTTCATTTTTAGCCAAACCCAATTCTTTATTTATTATTAATTGTATAGCCATAGCTCTACGTACACTTTCTTCGGTGGGTGTTGTTATAGCCTCGTCGTAAGCATTGGTGTGTAAAGAGTTACAGTTATCGTAAATAGCATATAGGGCTTGTAAGGTAGTGCGAATGTCGTTAAAATCAATTTCTTGTGCGTGTAAAGAACGGCCGGAAGTCTGAATGTGGTATTTTAGCATTTGTGAACGTTCGTTTCCTCCATACTTTATTTTCATAGCCTTAGCCCATATTTTGCGAGCTACTCGGCCTATAACACTGTATTCCGGGTCTATACCATTGCTAAAGAAGAAAGATAAATTGGGTGCAAAATCATCAATATGCATACCCCTACTTAAATAATATTCTACATAAGTAAAGCCATTAGACAATGTAAATGCTAATTGCGAAATAGGATTAGCCCCTGCCTCTGCAATATGGTAGCCACTAATAGATACAGAATAAAAATTACGTACTTTGTTTTCAATAAAAAACTGTTGCACATCGCCCATTACTCTTAAAGAGAATTCGGTAGAAAAAATACATGTATTTTGTGCTTGGTCTTCTTTTAGTATATCAGCTTGCACAGTACCTCTTACGGAGCTTAATGTATCTATTTTAATTTTATTATAAATAGCTGCTGGTAGTACCATATCGCCGGTAACACCTAAAAGTAGTAAGCCTAAGCCGTCATTACCTTCCGGTAGTTCGGTGTTTTTACCTGTATTGGGCAATGCATCATTTTGATAATGAGGCCGCTCCAAGCCTTTTTCTGCATATATAGCATCTATTTTTTTAGTTACTTCATCAATCAAACCATTTTCTTTAATATACAACTCACATTGTTGGTCTATGGCTGCATTCATAAAAAAGGCAGTTATTGTTGGTGCAGGGCCATTAATTGTCATAGATACCGATGTTTTGGGGTCTGCAAGATTAAAACCACTATAAAGTTTTTTTGCATCGTCCAAACAACAAATACTTACGCCCGAATTTCCTACTTTGCCATATATATCGGGTCTGTGTTCCGGGTCTTGTCCGTATAAAGTAACACTGTCAAATGCGGTACTTAATCTTTTAGCCGGTAAGCCTTTAGATACATAATGGAATCGTTTATTTGTTCTTTCCGGACCACCCTCACCGGCAAACATACGTGTAGGGTCTTCACCTTCTCTTTTAAAAGGGTAGAGACCGGCAGCATAAGGAAATTCACCCGGAAAATTTTCGCTTAAAACCCAAAATAAAATTTCTCCCCACGACTCATATTTAGGTACGGCAATTTTAGAGATTTGAGTATGAGATAATGATTCAGTATGTGTTTTAATTTTTAATTCTTTATCACGAACCTTATACTTGTAATATTCACCTGTATATTGAGCTTTCTTTTCAGCCCAATTACTAATAACTAATTTGTTTTTAGGGTCTAAATCAAGTTCTGTTGTTGTAGCTACTTGTTGCAGTTTCGATATTAAATTATTTTTATCTTCAATGTCTCCAATTGCTTTTATTGTTTCAATAGTTTTGTTTATGCCATATAGCTTCTGTGCAACATCACTTTGTTGTTTAGCCCATTTGTCATAGTGCCTGTTGTTTTCGCTTATCTCGCTTAAATATCTCGTTCTTGCAGGTGGAATAATATAAATTTTCTCACTCATTTCGTCTGTTACTGCATAGTTAGAATGCAATGGCGCATTCGTTTTGTCTGCAATTACATTCATTAAAGCTTTATAGAGTGTGTTTGTGCCGGGGTCGTTAAATTGGGATGCAATAGTACCAAAAACAGGCATATCGCTTGCATTTTTATCAAATAGTTTATGATTACGTTGGTATTGTTTTTTAACATCACGGATAGCATCCATAGCTCCCCGTTTATCAAATTTATTAACAACTACAATATCTGCGAAGTCGAGCATATCTATTTTTTCCAACTGCGTAGCAGCACCATATTCCGGAGTCATTACATACATACTTACATCGCAATGTTCTGTAATTTGGGTATCACTTTGTCCTATGCCTGAAGTTTCTAAGATTATGAGGTCATAATTAGCTGCTTTTAAAATATTTACAGCATCGTGTATGTATTTTGATACCGCTAAATTACTCTGACGAGTAGCCATAGAACGCATATAAACTCGTGGATTCCTTATTGCATTCATACGGATACGGTCGCCTAAAAGAGCACCTCCTGTCTTTCTTTTCGATGGGTCAACGGAAATAATTCCTATTTGTTTATCCTTAAAATCAAGTAAGAAACGGCGTACTACCTCGTCAACCAATGAGCTTTTACCGGAACCACCAGTACCGGTTATTCCCAAAACAGGTACTTTACTTTTAGAAGCTGTTTCCTTAATGTTTTTAAGAATAAGTTGTGTTTCAGGTAAATCATAGAAGTTTTCTGCGGCTGATATTAACCTAGCAATAGATTTTACATCTTTGGCTATAAGATGCGTAAGTTCGTCAGTAAGATGATTACCGGTTGGATAATCACATTTTTCTAAAAGATCATCAATCATACCCTGCAACCCCATAGACCTACCATCATCAGGCGAATAAATACGACAGATACCATAGGCCTCTAATTCAGCTATTTCAGTTGGCAAAATAACGCCGCCACCGCCGCCAAATAATTTTATATGTCCACAGCCTGCTTCTTTAAGCAAATCGTACATAAATTTAAAATACTCCACATGTCCACCCTGATAAGAAGTAACCGCAATAGCATTAGCATCTTCTTGTATGGCACAATCTACTACATCTTGCACGCTACGGTCGTGCCCTAAATGGATAACCTCTGCACCACTTGCCTGTAATATGCGGCGCATAATATTTATGGAAGCATCATGTCCGTCAAAAAGAGAAGCGGCAGTAACCAAACGTATTTTATTCTTAGGAGAATATGACATATATAATTATTGAAATATAGAATTGCAAAGTTACAAACTTAGTTTAGATTTATAGGTTTTTGGAGGTAATGGTTTCTAATATTTGATTTGACAACAATTCAATTATTTCTTACTATGAAATCAACTACTATTGTGTTATGAAGTCAGAAATGCATAATAAAATTGATAATTGGCATAACATTAAAAATGAAAATAATGTAGATAATCTTAAAAGCAACTGTCTTGTCCTGAAATAGGTTGACACGCAAAAAGCGTGTTTATGGAAAAAATTATCAAAAAAGGAAAGAGAGGGGGGCAGTATAAATACGAGTCTTCATTGAAGAGAAAAATTCTTCAGGAGTTATATTCCGGGACAATCACAAGAGGTGAACTTTGTAAAAAATACAAACTCAGTGGTAATT
>CAIWXG010000004.1 GCA_903916555.1 uncultured Bacteroidota bacterium | reverse complement strand
ACCACCCCTGTTTTCTATAAATTACACGCTTGATACCGTGTATAACGGCACTTCTCAAACGGTAACAATTAACGTGAGCGGACTAAGCGGTGGTGGTTTGATACCCTTTACTCCATTTTTTGCCAAGGTAGTGCAAGGAGGAACACATATTATTGGTGCAGGGATAGTAATACCAACACCGGGAATTTTTACCGTACCTTTTACACCCACTGCCGGTTGGGGAACAGTACAATTAGTAGTTTCGCCCGTAAACCCGGGACCTAATTGGATAGATATTAAAGGTATTTGGGTACAGCGGTTTGCTTATTTACCGGAAGTAATGGTTACCAATATTTGTAGCGAAGATGCGTATCAATATGGGTACAACGGACAGATGAAAGTGAATGAGTGGGCGGGGGTGGGTAATCATATGACAGCAGAATTTTGGGAATACGATACAAGAACGGGAAGAAGGTTAAACAGAGACCCTAAACCAGACCCGTCAATTTCAGACTATGCTGCTTTTAGAAACAATCCAATTTTTTTTAGAGATGTAAAAGGTGATACCCCTACAGTTCATTCTGATTGGAAAAAAGATTTGGACAAGTTGGATCAAGTTATGCAAAATGGCTGTAATGGAAAGTTTGACCCGGCGCGTAATGGAGCCATGTCTTGCCTTGCCGCATTAGCAAGTAACCTCAGCGCTATGTATGGAATAGATATTTCAAAATTCACCACGAATGGAAATTTCAATGACGCATTAGGCGCAGTAGATGATGCGGGGTACTTAGGTTCTCAAGAAGTTGCTCAGCCAACCTATAAAGGCAAGAAAGTAAATAGTGGTGATGATATGGAGAAATTTAGAGCAAGAAAATTCAATACAGGAATTGTGGATAATTTAATGAACCAACTCGAAGGAAACGAGGGTGTTTATGCTTTCGGTGTTGGTCTTGCTCAAGGGTATCATAGTTCCATTGTTCTTGCTTATAATGGGGATTATAAGTTGGGTGATGGCAATAGTGTCTATACTGCGAAATTTGGCAAACCAGTTTTTGTATTTATTGAGGACAACGGTGGTTCAAGAGTGTTTACCGCTAAAGAGTTAGAAGCCAAAATGAAGGAGTATTATATTGGCGCAGCGGGCTACTATTCAGGCAATCGAGAGGTTGGTGGTAGAAAAGTAAATAACAATACGCCCAAAAATATGGGGGCTATTATCTATAATCTAAATAGAACCAAATGAGCAGACTGAAACTGTTAACTGTATTGTTTGTCTGTTTACTTTCTTGCGCGAATGTAAATGGAAAGAAGAATATCAGTAAAAAGGCATTTAAAACAGTAATCAACAAAACGCAATTCTCGTTTCAAAAGGATTTGCAACTTACTGTAAACAATAAAGCGACCTTGTCGAAATTCTCTTTATTGGATGCTCAACATGAATTTTGCAATGTAGAGATTGGAGATAAAAAAATAGTGCCTGTTTTTCAAGAATTGTATGATACTACAAATGGAGTTTACAATAAGGTTTTGAGATTGGAGTTTTACTATTCGGAAGACTCGACTAACATGCAGAAGCTCTTTAATAATGTCATTGTAAATCCAAGTTGTATTGACGAGCATCAATTTAAGGTGGACTTTAAACTGATGCCGTACAGCAATCTCTTTATTTTGGTTAATGCATACAACCTCTCTTTTGACAGTATAAAAAACAATATTAATCGTGTGCTTTCACAGGAAGCGAATTGATTTCAATACAAACCAAATATGAAACAACTACTTTCCATACTGCTGCTGACAATGATAACAGCCACAGCCTACGCTGAAAAAAGCAACAAGGCTACTGCAAAAAGCAAAGCCTTTAAACCTAAACAACAGCAATCAGCCCAACAAGTTGATACAACAAAACACGGGTTCTTCCAGATGTTCTGCGAAGCGGGCATTTGGAAGTAGCAATAAAAACCGTTCTCAGAACGTATTCAAAGAACTAAAGCTAAATGAATAGTACCGACACGCTTATTTATAAATAAATAAAGTATATTTGGGCTAATAAATAACACCGAACAAAAAAGAACAGAACGTACAAGCAAGTATTGAAACAATGAAGCTAAAAACAAAAATAGTATTTTTAATGATAGCTTTACTGCAAAGTGCAGGTTTTGTAGGTGCTTTTTCGCAGAATGCCATGCAAGCACTCTTCATACAATTGGTTCGACATTTCCCCGATTGGGACTACTTTTTAATAAAACCCTTGCCTGGCAAGGGTTTTATTTTTTCTACAAATTATAAAATCGAACTTTTGTTTTTATTTTTCAGCGACACTCAAATTCAGGAAAATTATTTAATTTTGTACTATAATTAATGTAATTATGAACGCAACAGATGTAAAAGCAATCGGCGACTATAAAATTAGTGTTACTTTTGATGATGATGTATGTGGTGTAATAGATTTGAGCTATCTCATGCAAAAAGGTATTTTCCGGGAATTAAGCGATCCATCCTTGTTTGCAAAAGTATATACCACAGGCGAGGCAATTGCATGGAATGACGAACTTGAAATTGATGCTTTAAACATTTATGCCAAAATAGTAAATAAAGAACCCTCGGAATTAGCCAGTAAATATTTTACACATGCTCCAAACTGGTACTCGTTTGCAACGAGTATCCATTTTTATAGGCGTTTGCAACGCCTATAAAATGAAAGTTCTATACACAAGGTCCTGTTCTGAGCAGTGATACTACAACATATCTGTACCAACCTCTTGAATTTTCTTTTTCGGGTCTCCAATTGGTATTATTACATACCCTCTCCAAGCCCTACATAGCCCAAATCATTCTATAACATGACAATTATCATACATTTTCACACTATATAAACCTTAAATTTGCAAAAAAATATTGTGATGGTTGATTTTCAATTGCTTCAAAAATATAATGTAGCTATTCCTCGCTACACAAGCTACCCAACTGTGCCCAATTGGAATGAGGAATTAGATACTAATGAATGGGAAAACAGTTTTAAACAGAGGTTTAGTATAGACAATAAAGCCAATGGTATTAGTTTATATCTACATTTACCTTTTTGCGAAAGCTTATGCACCTACTGTGGTTGTAATAAAAAAATAACTACCAATCATAATGTAGAAGACGAATACATTACTGCTATTCTTAAAGAGTGGAATCGGTATCGTAACTTAATGAACGAGCCACCCGTAATACGCGAAATACATTTGGGCGGTGGCACTCCTACTTTCTTTGCACCCGAAAACCTAAAAAAACTTATCAACTCCATATTAGAAAATTCCATTTTACACCCCCAGCACGATTTTAGTATCGAAGGACACCCCAATAACACAACTAGAGAACATCTACAAACCTTGTATAATTTGGGTTTCAGACGCGTAAGTTTTGGTGTGCAAGATTTAAGCGAAGAGGTACAAAGAGTTATTAATAGATACCAACCATTTAGTAAGGTAAAAGAAGTAACAGAAACGGCTCGCGAAATTGGCTTCTTATCCATAAATTTCGACCTTATTTATGGTTTGCCACTACAAACACAAGCCAATCTTGAATATACTCTTTTACAATGTATAACTTTAAAACCCGAAAGAGTAGCTTTTTACAGTTATGCACACGTACCCTGGACAAGCAAAGGTCAGCGATTGTTTGATGAAAATGATTTGCCATCTGTAGATGAGAAAATGAAATTATACCAATTAGGCAAACGACTATTTGCCGAAAACGGTTATTATGATATTGGTATGGACCATTTCTCGCTGCCCGAAGACAATTTATATCAATCCTTTTTAGAAGGTAAATTGCACCGCAACTTTATGGGTTACACCACACAAAAAAGTGCTATTATGATAGGTTTAGGTGTTTCCTCTATTAGTGATACCGGTTATGCATTTGCACAAAATGCAAAAATATTACAAGAATATTATAATAAAATAAATGCAGGAGAAAGTGCCGTTACTAAAGGCTATTTCTTAAATGAAGAAGATTTATGCTTTAAAAGATATGTGTTGGATATAAGCTGTAAAGGCAAAACAACTTTTAAACCTGAATTCAGAGATTTATTAGAAAAATACACTATACCTGAATTGAAAAAGCTGGAAGCCGATGAATTAGTTGTTTTAACAGATACCGGTGTAGAAGCAACCGCAAAAGGAAGGCATTTTATTCGCAATATATGTGGTGCATTCGATATGTATTTGCATAGAAGCAATTTAAATACCGAAGACAGAAAATTTAGCCGTGCTATATAATGGGTATTAGACATAAAAAAACAAGTATTATACAAGTAAAAGTATATATGAATTATTATTAATTACATTAATAGTAATTCATTTATTATACTTGCAGAAATTAATGCAAATACCATTAATTTTGTATTATGAGCATATTCCGAAAGGTTTTAGTTGCATTTCTTGCTTTTATATTAATTTCATGTTATGCATTTGCCGACCGTAAAAAGAAAGTTACACAGATAATACCTATCACAACTGGTAAGGCTGTATGGATAGACAGTGTTT
>CAIWXG010000003.1 GCA_903916555.1 uncultured Bacteroidota bacterium | reverse complement strand
ACCATAATGAGTAATGCGGTAATAACTCCTACAATTGGCGATTATGACAGTACCAATAACCATATAAACCGGGTAGATACCGTAAAGTCTTCTTACGACCCTAATGAAATGGAAGATGCGCCAAGTGGTTGCATATCAGGTTTAGCAAGCACAAAGTTGCAATACACAATACAATTTGAAAATACAGGCAATGATACCGCACATAATATCTATGTTATGGATACTCTTAGTGATGCAGTTGCACCGCACTCCATACGAATCGTTGCAGCATCGCACACCATGAACACAAGTAGATGGTATGATACAAGTATTCATCATAACATTGTAAAATTTGAATTCCCGGGTATCAACCTGTTAGACAGTAGCCACCACGGTTTCTGCGATGGTATGGTACTCTTTACAATCAATACCAATAGCGGCATTAGTTCAGGCACAACAATATTCAACCGTGCAGGCATTTATTTTGACATAAATCCGGTAGTAATGACAAATACAGTTCAGAATATTACAGGATGCAATGTGGCAGTACCTATAATTGCTACTTTGCCCCAAGCAGACCTTTACCCCAACCCTGCCACCGATGAACTGATAATAAAAACAGACCCAACTGCATTTACAAATTTTGCAATAACCAATATAATGGGGCAAGAGCAACTGCACCAAACACTAACTACAACAACTACCAAAGTAAATATAAGTAACTTAGCAGCAGGGCTTTACTATGTTACTTTCAAGGGCGAAGGTGGGGAGCTTGTAAAGAAATTAGTAAAGATAAAATAGTTTGTTAGGTGTGCCACACATCAAAGATGTGCCACACCTAACATTTAGATTAACCCATATCCCATAGATTAATACACTTTAGTTCAAATATACTATTAAAATCGTTTATTTGCGTATCAATTTCCGATAAGGATTGTTTTGTCATTTTACCCTTATATTTATTAATCCAATCTACGACAGTATCAGACGTTTCGGTTTCTTTTCGAATTCTAATAAGTTGTAATAATTCTAAATCATTTAAAAGACGTATTGCATTAGAATTAATAATATCCACTGTTACTGTTTGTATCATTTATATACGTACTTTTTTGTAAAGATAAGGAATTTAGCTTAATATTATATAATTACATTTCGTTTTTTGTTACTTCTGTAGAGTTAAAGAAGTGAACAAGCCCAAGCCGACCTTTACCCCAACCCTGCTAACAATGAACCTAAAAAAACAAAATAGCACCTATTAATTTATCTTATCTAATGAAAATTTTAGATTTTCATTCTCAAGTAGATACTTAATTAAAATTTCATTTATGTTTATTTTAATAGATTGAGATTTTAGTCGTACGGAAATATTATTTTCATCATCGTTTATATGTATTACTAACTCAATATTGCCGGGATTTGTTTTTATGTTCTTTTCTATAAAACTCACAAAATCTTCATTTATAGCACTTAAAGAGGTTGATAAATGAAGCCTTTTTGTGAATTGCTTACACACATCTTCTAAAAGCATCATGTTTTGTATCTGGAATTCCATCATTCCCGGTCTATATTTATGAGCATCATAAACACCTTTAATCATTATTTTTTGTCCATCAACTAAATAATTGCCATATTTTACGTAATTGTTTTCCCACAATATTATTTCTGTACTTCCACTATAGTCATTCAACAACATTTTACCGAATTTAGAGCCTTTTTTTGTTGTACCGTGTACACAATCGGTAACAAAACCAGCTATTTTAATCGTTTTTCCTTTACTGTTTTCCAATTCTGAGATAGGCATAATGCCGTAATTATCAATTTCAAATTTAAAACCATCTAATGGATGGGCGCTTAAATACATGCCTACTACTTCCTTTTCTCTATCTAATAGCTCAGGCAGTCCCCATTTTTCACAGTCAGGTATAACAGGTGCTTTTATTTCAGGCATTGCAGAAGAACCAAATAAGCTATTTGTAGCTACCGATGTGGTAGCATTAAACTGGCTTCCAAATTTACCTAAACGCTCTATGCCTGTTTGTGGGTCGTTGGCAGGAGCATAAAAATACTGTGCTCTGTGCATTTGGGTAAAGCAGTCTAATGCTCCTGCCCACACTAATCCTTCAATCGTTTTTTTATTTACAGTTTTCTGATTCACTCTTTTTACGAAATCAAAAACAGTACTATAAATACCATTTTCTTCTCTTTCAGCAATTATATCATCAACCGAAGCCTCGCCAACACCTTTGATAGCATTTAAGCCAAAGCGTATAACCTCTTGCTTAGCAACCGCAAAACCTTTAAGACTTTCATTCACATCGGGCCCAAGTACTTTTAAACCCATTCGTTGGCATTCTTCCATATAGAATTTTACTTTATCCATATTGCCCTGGCTACTATTAAGTACCGCAGCCATGTATTCTGCCCTGTAATGTGCTTTTAGGTAGGCGGTTTGATAAGCTACTAATGCATAGCAGGTTGAGTGCGATTTATTAAAGGCATATTGTGCAAATGCTTCCCAATCGGTCCATATTTTTTGTAGTTTATCTTCCGGATGCCCATTTGATTTTGCACCATCTAAAAACTTAGATTTTAGTTTATTAAGGGTATCAATTTGTTTTTTACCCATTGCCTTTCTAAGCACATCGGCATCGCCTTTACTAAAGCCTGCCAAACTTTGCGATAGCAACATTACCTGTTCTTGATAAACAGTAATACCATACGTTTCGTTTAAATAAACCGACATATCGGGCAAATCGTAAGTGATTGGCTCCAATCCATGTTTTCTTTTAATGTAATTAGGAATGTATTCCATTGGCCCCGGGCGATACAAGGCATTCATGGCAATTAAATCTGCAAACTTATCAGGTTTTAAATTGATAAGATGCTTTTGCATTCCCGGACTTTCAAACTGAAACGTTCCGTTAGTATCTCCTTTCTGGTATAGTTCGTAAGTTAGTTTATCATCAAGCGGTATATTATCAATATCTAAATCAATATGATAATTTCTTTTTATTAATTCTAAGGCATCTTTAATAATGGACAGTGTTTTAAGTCCCAAGAAGTCCATTTTAATAACACCTGCATTTTCAATTACATTACCTTCATACTGTGTAATTAAGAGGTCTATGTCTTTTGTACAAAAAACGGGTAGAATCTCTGTAAGGTCTTTAGGTGCAATGATAATGCCTGCAGCATGTATGCCCGTATTTCTTACCGAGCCTTCCAATTTTTCGGCAGAATGCAGAATTTCTCCTTGCAATGAATCCTGATTATAAATTTCACGAAGCCTTGCAACTAATTCCATGTCTTCAGCACCCAAACCTTCTTTAGTTTCCAAGCTGTTAGCACCCTTTAATTCAGCATTTAGTAAGCGTTTCAGCGTTATTCCGGGTCGCTCCGGCACTAATTTAGCTAAGGCATTGCTGTCGCTAAGCGGCAAATCCATAACTCTGGCTACGTCTTTAATACTGCTTCTTGCAGCCATAGTACCATAAGTAACAATTTGGGCTACTTGATTTTTACCATATTTTTTTACTACATAATCTATCACTTTTTGTCTGCCCACGTCATCAAAGTCTGTGTCTATATCGGGCATGCTCTTACGGTCGGGGTTTAAAAACCGCTCGAAAAGTAAGTTGTATTTAATGGGGTCTATATTTGTAATACCAATACAAAAAGCTACAGCAGAGCCGGCAGCAGAGCCACGACCCGGGCCTATAAAAACACCCATGTTTCTACCGGCTTTTATAAAATCGCTTACTATAAGGAAGTAACCTGCAAACCCCATAGTATGTATTACGCTCAATTCAAATTTTATACGTTCTTCTACCTCTGCAGTAATTTCCACATAACGCTCTTTAGCACCCAGCCAGGTAATATGTTCAAGAAAAGCGTTTTGATTTTCATTAAATTCTTCCGGCACTTTAAAGTGTGGCAATAATATGTCTCTCTCTAATTTAAGAGGCTTTATTTTCTCTAGTATTCTATTGGTATTGTCTAAAGCTTCCGGCACATCACTAAACAGTTTAGACATTTCTTGAGTTGTCTTAAAATAAAACTGGTCGTTAAAAAAAGCAAATCGTGCATCTTTAACCGGAATATCATCATCGCCTATTTCTTTAAATTTAGGTGTACTTTGTTTCTCACCGGTATTTATGCAAAGCAGTATGTCGTGTGCATTCGAATCACCTTGGTCCACGTAATGACTGTCGTTACTGGCTATAACATGTACATTATATTTTTTTGCAAAACCTAATAATATCGCATTTACTTTAATTTGGTCGGGAATGCTGTGTCTTTGTAATTCTATGTAATAATCTTCGCCAAATAAATCAAGCCACCATTTAAAAACTTTTTCACCTTCTTCGGCACCTTTTCTCAATATAGTTCTAGGTACTTCAGCTGCAAGGCAACAAGTAGTAGCAATTAATCCTTCATGATATTGTAATATAAGTTCTTTATCTATTCTTGGGTATTTGCCATATAAACCTTCCAAATAACCCAAAGAACAAAGTTTTACAAGGTTTTTATAGCCAATTTCGTCTTTTGCCAACAATAACTGGTGGAAACGTTGGTCTTTATCATCTTTAGAGAATTGACGTTTTGTTCTATCTGCAACAACATAAAATTCGCAACCTACAACCGGTTTTACAACCGGCTCCATAATATCTTTACCATCCGCATTCTTACCAACCGATTTTTTATTTTTCCAAGCTTCCGCAACAAAATCAAAAACACCAAACATATTACCATGGTCTGTTATGGCAATTGCGGGCATATTATCTTTATTAGCTTTTTCGTATAATTTAGAAATATTAGAGGCCCCGTCTAATAATGAATACTGGGTATGGTTGTGTAAATGAGAGAATTTCATTGAAAAAGATGCATTTCGTAATTTTACAAAATAAAGAAATTAAAGGGATGAATGGTGCTAAAAGTTATCCACAACGATATATGATTTTTATATAAACGTTGATTATAAATACAAAATTTATATAAAAAATGGATGAATTTTTTTTGCAATATTTATTTTTACATACATAAAATAATATAGGTATTTTATGTATGTAATTTGCTATTAGCCAAGTAATACTTATTATTTATAATCTTATCTGTAAAATATTATTTTTCTATAAAAAAGTTTAACAACACTTATACTCCTATATTTGCATTATAGATACAAGTAGGTTAAAACAAAAATAGTATTATTAATATCTAACTTTTTAGGATGAAAAAAATTCTTGTTACAGGCGGTTGCGGCTATATTGGCGGACATACTATTATAGACCTTGTAGAAAACGGCTTTGAAGTAATTTCGGTAGATGACCTTTCTAGAGGCTCTTTAAAAATGATACATGGCGTTGAGAAAATACTGGGTAAAACCATAAAAAATTACAAAGTAAATCTTTGTAATTTAGATGATACAGAAGCTATTTTTTTAGAGAACCCTGATATTGTAGGCATCATACATTTTGCAGCTTTCAAATCGGTAAATGAGTCGGTAAATGAGCCATTGGAGTATTTTAGAAACAATTTGAACTCATTAATAAACATTTTAAAATGTGCTGAAGAGTTTGATGTTTCAAATTTTGTTTTTTCTTCTTCTTGTTCTGTGTATGGCAATCCTACATTTTTACCTGTAACAGAAGAGATGCCCTTTGCAGAGCCAGAATCACCTTATGCACGCACAAAACAAATAGGGGAGAAGATATGTGAGGATTTTTGCAAAATAAATGAACATTTCAATACCATTTTACTTCGCTATTTTAATCCGGTTGGTGCTCATAGTTCGTCAATTATTGGTGAATTTAACGAAACACCCGAGAATGTTGTGCCTGTTATTACACAAACAGCCATAGGTAAAAGAAAAGATATGACTGTTTTTGGTAATGACTACGATACCAGAGATGGTTCTTGTATACGCGACTATATACATGTAATGGATATAGCAAATGCACATACCAAAGCATTGCAATATATTATTGACGACCGCAATAAATCTAATTGCGAAATTTTTAATTTAGGTACAGGAAACGGTGTTACCGTGCTGGAATTAATAGCAGCTTTTGAAAAAATATCCGGCATAAAACTAAATTATAATATTGGCAATAGAAGAGCCGGTGATGTAATTGAGGTTTATGCCAATAATAATAAAGCCAAGAAACAATTAGGATGGGAAACAAAATATGATTTAGAATCAATGATGACCACTGCCTGGAATTGGGAAAATGCACTAGCAGCACACAAAAAGGCTGTGAAACCGGAAAAGGTAACTGAATAAATAATTGATTTATATAATTAGCCTATTCTGATTTTTTCATATCAGGATAGGCTTCTTTATGAATGATAGAAAAATAAATTATTTAGGTTTAAAAAAATAGAATCAATTTTTCTATGCCTTTTTGATTGCAATATTATAAAAATCGAACTATTTATTGAATATGTAATTCAATTCTTTAACTGTTTATTTTTTTGTATTCTATATTTACATTCTCATAAATGACTAATATATCTTTTATTATAAAAAATATTCTGTTATTTTTGTGTTTTTACAATATTATTATGCACCGTATATATTTTGATAATGCCGCTACAACAGCCATAGACCCACAAGTAGTTGATGTGATGTTGCCTTACCTTACTGAAAAATTTGGAAATCCTTCCTCAATTTATTCATTTGGTAGAGAAACAAAAATGGCAATCGAGAATGCTCGCAAAAGCGTTGCGAAATTATTAAATGTAACTCCGGGAGAAATATTCTTTACTTCAGGAGGTACTGAAAGCTCAAATACAGCCATAAATGCTGCTGTAAGAGATTTAAACTGCAAGCATATAATAACTTCTACTATCGAACATCATGCAACTACACATACAGTTGAATATCTTGAGAAAACAGGACAAGTTAAACTAAGCTATGTAAAGCTTACCGAGAACGGGCATATTGATTTAAAAAATTTGGAAGAATTACTTGCTAACAGTACCGAAAGAGTGCTGGTAACATTAATGCATGCAAATAATGAAATTGGCAATCTATTAAAGATAAAGGCTGTTGGTGAATTATGTAGAAAATATGATGCAATTTTCCACAGTGATACTGTACAGACTTTAGGACATTACCCATTAGACTTAAAGAATATACATGTGCACTTTATTAATGGTGCTGCACATAAATTTCATGGACCAAAAGGTATTGGTGTTTTATATGTAAATAATAGTATAAGCATAAAGCCATTTATTAACGGTGGCTCGCAGGAAAGAAATATGCGTGCCGGTACCGAAAATATTTATGGTATTGT
>CAIWXG010000002.1 GCA_903916555.1 uncultured Bacteroidota bacterium | reverse complement strand
TATATGAAATTTAATTTAAATAAAAATATTTATATATTTTTTACTTTTTGCTTTATATCTTTTACGCTAAGCAACTTTTTTTCTTATGGTCAAAATGTATCAAATGGTATAGACCCTAAACAAAAAGTGAATGAGCTAAATAACAAAGCTTTTGAATTGCAAAATAATTATTATTTCGATTCAAGTATTAATGTATGCAAAGAAGCAATAAAAATTGAAGACAATACTGTTTCTAATTTTATTCTTTCCAGAATTTATTCAAGAGAAAATAATTGGGATGATGCTTTAAAATATGGTGAAAGGTCTGTAAAGTTAGATACTTCTTTCAAATATATTTATCCGAATTTATTTAATATCTATTTTCAAAAACGAAAATATAGTGAAGCACAGAATATTGCTGAAAAAGTTATAGCACTTGATAATAGCCCTGCAATGGCAAAGCAAGTATCTAATTTAGAGACAGCAATTAAAATCAATACAATATCAAACATATTTTGTGTTTTATTGTTATTATCTATTTCTTTTATCTTTTTATTGCCTATTTATAATGCGAATAAAAATAAAAATTCGCTACTACAAGCTGAAAATAGAATACGTTTTACCGAAACAATTTTAATTAGTAGTGCTGTATGTTGCTTTCTTTATTTGTTGTTTTTTGCTTTGTCTAAATGGATATGGTCTTTTAACCCACACATACAACCGGCAGATTACACCCCATTTATACGGGCATATATTTTTGAACACGATGGCATGGAAAGTTTTGCCTTATATGCATTGATGTTAATAAGCATAATAATTACATCTATTTTAGTACAGGTGCTTTTAAAATTAAAAGCTAACCATAAAAATTATTTGTATGTAGGTATTGTACTATTGATAATATCCTGTTTTTACTTCTTTAAAATAGGCTTTTTGCCACCAATACCTGACGATAATTTAGGTTTATTTCCTATGTTACAGAATGAAGGTATTGAAAATAATTTTCAAAATCCTTTAATCGTAATAGAATTAACTTTATTGAGTATTGGCTTATACTTTTTATATCTTAAAAAACCATTGTTCGCAAAAATTGCTCTTATAATCATTATTTGTTTTGCCGGTCTGCTTACTACTTACCCAACGAGTTTATATGACTTGTCGTTTATTGTTGACCCCGCTATGAGATTAATGCAAGGGTGTAAGGTAACCGAAATCTATTTCCAGTACGACCTTTTACTTTCTTTAATTGCTGTGGCTTGGATGAAAATGAATTTTGCAATGGAGTGGTTGCCCTACCTAAGTCAAATAATGTTTTTTGTATTTTTTATTGCTTCCTTCTTTTTTGCAAATAAATATTTTCAATCAAAAGGATTATCCGTGCTGTTTATAATTGCACTTGTTTTAATGCGTTATTATTCTGTAAATGAGGAGGGCGTAAATATTTTCAATGTCTCGCCTCTTAGATTAGATTTATGGCTTATTCTGGTTATTTTAGCCTATCGAAATGGAGTATATCATTGGTCTGTGGGCTTAACGTTAGGCTTGCTTATTATTCTGCACCGCAATTTAGGCATACTCTACTTAGGTGCCTACCTACAAGTAATGTTTACGTTATTTTTATTGGATATTATACCAATGATTCAACAAAAGCAATTAGATATTAAAACATGTTTGTTGAAACATTTTAAATTAGCAGCTATTAACTTGATAGTATTGATTGTTTCGGTGGGTTTTTGCATCTTCTTTTTTCATGGTTTAGTATCAGATGCAGTAAAACAATATCGTACTTTAGGTATCGGGCTACTTCCTATATCAAATGTATCCTTTTATTGGTATATACCTATTTTAGTAAATACACTTTTTATCTTATTAGTTTATTTTAAAAAACAATTTGCAGAAAAGTATGCTACTACAGCTTTTTTTGTGTTGTTTTTATTAATAGCTAACTCCATGTATTTCTTTGGCAGAAGTCACGAAAATAATATATTGAATATATCGGGTATTTTAGTGTTTGTTTTATTTATAGTATTTGATATTCTATTGTTTAAAACGCAAACAACACTTATTAATAACTTAGAAAATAGTGCCACAAAAGATAAAAATAGTAATGCAAAAGTGGTTAAAGGAAAGCAAACTACAGAAACGGTAAAGGGCAAAGGTGTATTTTCTCTAAATACTAGAGCAATCGCTATTACGCTACCTTTTCTGTTTATTTTTCTTTGTAGTTTTTTCTATGGTGGTAGAATAAATCAAAAGTTAGAAAAACAATTATATAATTTATCTAATGCACAATATGTTTATCCGTTATTACCTGTACCGGTTGATACAGGTGCAATAAAGAAAATAACTAATAATAGTCCTAAAGTATATTTTCTGGAGTTTTATAACGATTTTATTTACTATTATTATGGTTCTTATAAATTAGAAGGTTATTACATGCCAACAGGTGCCTATATTTATAAGAAAGAACTTACTAAATTCCTCCAAAATTTATTAGATAATCACTATTATATTGTTTATAATCAAGATGCAATAGGAGGCATACAAAGAGAATATTTACCTGAATTAAATTTTAATAAAACACAACAAGTAAATAAAATGATTTCCATATCGAAAGAAGATATAAAACTTTTATTGCCGGTAAGTACTACTGATGTTCTACATTGTGGTTTTGTGGATTCTATTGCAAGTGCAGGAAGTGAAAAAGCATCTATAAGTTTAAATGAAGATTTTACGATTGAATTAATTGCCAAGCCAAATGCTACCCAGCAAACTTATGCCGTTTTGCTTAGTAATTTATTTAACAATAATAATGCCTACAAGGGTTTTTCCATACAAATGGATGCTAATAATCAAGGCAGGTATTCATTTGTTGTAAGCAAAAATGATTCATTACTACATGCAGACTTTATGTTAGAAGCGAATACTTGGAACTATATAACAATTGTATCTAATAAAAATAATATTAAAGTCTTTAATAATGGTAAATTGTATTCAGTTCTAGATAAACCTATACTATTAAGTAATAGTACTATGCCAATTGTTATCGGCAATAGTTCAAATAGGAAATGCCACTTTTCAGGTTTAATTAAAGAGGTGAAAATTAGCAATAACAGTATTGATGAAGCTACCATTAATAAAAACGTGGAACGAATTAGAGCTGAATTGAAATAAAGCTGAATTGATTACAATGGCTATAGATGATTCTTAAAATTCGGAGTATGTAATTGAGAGTTAATGAAAAAATGTTGCCAAGTGAGGTTGAAAAATAAGTTATTAGTGGAGGTTATAAAGCATTCTACTTGAAAAGCTAATACC
>CAIWXG010000001.1 GCA_903916555.1 uncultured Bacteroidota bacterium | reverse complement strand
TTGTTGCAACTTTATAACTTTGTTTAATTGCACTTCCATCTTTCTTTTCTGAGCTCTGTACATTTTCTTATCTAAAGCAATTAAATGATGCTTTATTTTAGCAAGTGTTGCATCCGCCGACTTTATTATAGTAAGGTCTATTAAAGTTGCTTTATTTTTTAATTTATTTAAAATCAAATCAAATTCAATCAGTTCTGCTTGGGTATGAAAATCAGCATCCGTATTATTTTCAATGTATTTATACAATAATTGCGTTTCTTTCAAAAATAAATCTGAACTATTTATACCCATTTTTTTTCTTACTTCACTATTCCTATTGTCAATCCATAAAACTGATTGCCTAAGTAACAAACAAGGATAAAATACACCATAAGATTCAAAAAGAGTTTTTAATTGCAACCAATAAGCTAATTCCCCTCCCCCACCTATAAATGCTATATTCGGCAATATTGTTTCCTGATACATACCCCTTAGCATTACATTAGGGCTAAACCTTTCAGGATAGGTATTTAATTCAGTTAATAATTCACTTTCCGTAAATTTAATTTCAGTATTTAGTACAAACCATTCAGAACCTTTCTTCTCAATTCTTTCTCTCAAATTGTCCTTTAAATAAAACAAATTAATATTTCTAGGGTTTGCTTGTACTTTGTAGTTCTTACTTAATTTTTCAATTTGGTTTAATAATACCGTATAAGAATTTTGATGGAGTAATTCATCCTGCAATACATCAATAAATAAAGTCTTAAAATTGCGGTCATCCGGATTCATAATTATCAAACCAAAATCACCAAACAATTCATTTACAATATATTGTGTTGCTTCACCTATAGTAGAGTGATTGTAATAGGCTGCTTTTATTAATTCTTCTAATTGAGAGCAATTTTGACTGGGAGGACCTAAAACAGAAATTAATTTTGTAAATAAAGGTTTTAAACCATCAGTATGCATTCTTCCTACTGCCCCACTCTGCCCACTGCCATCCCAAATATACTTCTCGCCTCTGAAACTAAATACACCTAATTCTTCAATATCATTATCTTCGCTACCCATATAATAAATGGGCACAAAATTCTTTTCAGGATATTTATCCTTTAATTCCTTACATAATTTTATTGCATGTACTATTTTATATACAAAATAAAGATAACCTGTAAGTAAATTAGGTTGATGTGCAGTTGTTACTGTAAATGTATTTTCATTTGTCAATAAATTTAGGTTTATAGCAGTAGCTTCCGAAACAGGAATAGCAGCATATTGTTTTTTAAGTGTATCCACTAATACAGTTCTATTAACCGGAAATTGAGAACGATTGCTTATAGCTTCCTGAATGCCTTGAAGATTAGGACTGTAATTATAAAAAGGCTTTACTAATTCATTCTCACTTAAATAATCTAATACTAAACGGGAAAAATAACCTGTCTCACTATACGGTAACTGATGAAAAATTTTATCCACAGATAACTATTTTTTGCAAAATTACTTTTGTAAAATGATAGTTGTATCAGTTTTCCGAAATAACCCTATATTTACCCTCTTATAAAAAATATTATTCATCTTTAGACTAATGTACGAATCAAAAAGTATTAAAAATTGGTCGGAAGAAGATAGACCTCGCGAAAAAATGCTTCAAAAAGGCTCAAGTTCGCTTACAGACGCTGAATTATTGGCAATACTAATTTCAAGTGGTACAAGAGAACGTTCTGCATTAGACTTAGCAAAAGACATATTAGAATTAGCCCATAATAATTTAAAAGAATTAGGTAAAATAAGTATTTTAGAGTTACAAAAAATAAAAGGTATTGGCGAAGCAAGGGCAATAACCATTTGTGCTGCAACAGAATTGGGCAGGCGAAGGCAAATTAGTGATGGACTTGAAAGAAAAACAATAAGTAAAACAAATGACATACTTGAAATAATAATGCCACTTTTGCAAGACCACCATCACGAACTATTTATCGTATGTTATTTAAATCAAGCTAATAAATTAATAAAATACGAAATATTAAGTAATGGTGGACAAACTGGTACAGTAGCAGATATAAGGATTATATTAAAAAACTGCCTTTTATATAATGCAAATAGAATGATAGTAGCACACAACCACCCGTCTGGCAATAAACAACCCAGTGAAGCAGATATTGTATTAACAAAAAAACTAAAAGAGTCTGCCGGGCTAATGGATATAAAACTAATTGACCATATAATTATTGCCGGAACTAATTATTTGAGTATGTTTGATGAAGGTCTTATATAATAATTTAAACTTTATAAAAAAGATAAACATAAACAATATTTATTTTTAGATAGAAATAAGAAAAGCTGTTTGTCATGTTCATTAACTACTTTTACGTTTTTATTGAATGATAGAAAAATTTTTTTCTTATTTATTCAAAACATTAATCTGTAAGACATTTAAATTATGGCTGCAAAAAATGAAATTAAAAGGATTACAACTAACACGTTGCAATCAATGAAAGAAAACGGAGAGAAAATATCTATGCTTACGGCTTATGATTTTTCTATGGCAAAAATATTAGATGATGCCGGCATAGATGTATTATTAGTAGGCGATTCGGCATCTAATGTTATGGCAGGCCACGAAACAACCCTACCCATAACTTTAGACCAAATGATATATCATGCTCAAAGTGTAATACGAGCATGTAACAGGTGTTTGGTTATTGTTGACCTCCCATTTGGTACTTATCAGGGTAACAGTAAAGAAGCTTTAAACTCTTCTATAAGAATAATGAAAGAAGCCGGTGCACATGCTGTAAAACTGGAAGGTGGCGAAGAAGTTCAGGAATCAATAAAACGAATTGTTGGTGCCGGTGTACCTGTTATGGGGCATTTAGGGCTTACACCGCAGTCTATATATAAATTTGGCACCTATGCAGTTAGGGCTAAAGACGATGAAGAAGCAGATATATTATTACATAATGCACGAATACTACAAGATGCAGGTTGTTTTTCATTGGTGTTGGAAAAAATACCTGCTAAATTAGGTAAAATTGTATCGGAAGAATTAAAAATACCCGTTATAGGTATTGGTGCAGGCATGCACGTTGATGGCCAAGTCCTTGTAATGCACGATATGTTAGGTATAACTGCAGAATTTTCACCAAGATTTCTACGAAGATACCTTGACCTGTATTCTGAAATAAAAGATGCAACAAAACAATACATTAAAGATGTAAAAAGCAAAGACTTTCCTAACGAAAAAGAACAATACTAAACAACGAACAATATCATTTAATATTACATATAATTCATAATGGTAAATACAGATTCTTATAGAGAAATAATTACCTACCTGAATAGTAAAAAAGTAACTTTAGTAGCAGTATCAAAAACGAAACCTAAAGAACAGATATTAGAACTTTATAATTTAGGGCAAAGAGACTTTGGCGAAAATTATGTTCAGGAATTAGTAGAAAAGTATTCAGAATTGCCAAAAGATATTCATTGGCATTATATTGGTCATTTACAAACAAATAAAGTAAAAGACATAGCTCCATTCGTTTATATGATACATGCTGTAGATAGTTTTAAACTATTGACAGAAATTAATAAATATGCATTAAAAAACAATAGAACAATAAATATATTACTTCAAATGTGTATAGCTGATGAAGAAACTAAATTTGGGCTTGATGAAAAGGAATTATTAGTGCTACTTGAATATTATGAAGCCCAAAAAAAAACCTTAGAAAATATAAAAATTTGTGGCTTAATGGGTATGGCTACAAATACGGATGACAATGAAAAAATAAAAACAGAATTTAACAGACTGCATCAGTTCTTTTTACATATTGCAGAAACCACCTTTTTTGCTAAACCCTACTTTACAATATGCTCTATAGGTATGAGCTCCGATTATCTTATTGCAATAGAACAAGGTAGTAATTTAGTAAGAATAGGTAGTTTGTTATTTGGTGCAAGAGAATATAAAAATAGATAATGCCATTTTTTACTTGTGGTCTTTATCGTTTACTTATATAGTGGCAAAAAAGATTATTGTATGTATGCACTACCGCATTCTTTTATTTCTTTAAAACCGTTTCTAATGCTCCTATAGAACTATATAATTCAGAAAATTCTTATTTACACATTGTAGATTATAGTGCTAATAGAAAATAGCAGAAGAAACTATAAATACAGGTTTTGCAATTTAATTGGTTTTGGGAAACCATTTATAATTAACCCTGATTTAGCAACAAGAATAGCATTTAATTGTCCAATAAATTACAATTTGAATTTCTTAACTTTCTATACCTTTGATGCAATTGGATACACAGATTACAAAACATTTAAACAAGATTAAATATGGAAAATACATGCACCAAACAGATTAAAGCACAATTTTTGTTTCATACAAACTTATTTAAAAATGTACTTTTAGATATTAGCGATGAAGAATCAAATATTCAAGTACAATCTAATCTAAACCCTATAAAATGGGTTGCAGGTCATGTAATAAACACAAGATTAGTAATGATGCAAGCTATTACCGGGCAAGGAGCAGATGTAAAATATTCTAAATTATTTGGCAGGGGGTCATCAAATATTATAGATCCAAATGTACCTACGATAGCAGAAATTCTTGAAAAATGGGAAGAAGTATCGAGTAATATAAATTTCATTGATAATTTAACCAATGCATTCTTACTTTCAAAAACGAACTTCCAAACCCCAATACCAGATACTACGAATCTTGGGTTTCTTGCATTTATTGCTTCTCATGAATCTATGCACATCGGACAACTTTCAATATTAAGAAAATTACTAAATAAAGAAGCAATGTCTTTAAAAAGCTCTTAAATACATACCAATTAAACATCATACGTTTGCAGTCAAAAAAATAGTATAATAAATATATTGTATTTTTTATAATATAAAGAAACAAAATAAGAACAGTAATAGTTGTAATATTATTAAGCTTCATTCAATAGAACACTTTTACTTTAATTATACTCATTAATTTCAAAGCTTATATAATTATTTATGCGATTTTGAGGTTCGTTTATTATATATAGTTTTCTTTTTTTGTTATTATT